>CACXGS010000084.1 GCA_902767195.1 uncultured Lachnospiraceae bacterium
CTGGACCGCTTTGCCTTTATCGGTGCCAGCGGTACTATCTATACTTCGACAGGACCCACGAATGATATCGGTCAGTATTCTTTCGATTACAAGACCATAACAGAGGCGGATATCTCCGTGCGTGTCACAGAAGAGGGTAAAAAGAAAGTAGTCATTGCCACTCCCATTAAACACAGAGCCTTTCTGGATGACACTCTGGTTGTCTGCTTTATGGAGATCGATATGAAACAGATGCTCCAGGGAGTTTCCATGCAGTCCAGTGACGGGGATACGACTTTCTGTAATATATACACCAGTCAGGGAGATCCTCTGACCGACACCGTTCTGGGTGGAGATGCCAGCGAGGCCAATCTGCTGGAAGCTCTCAAAAAAGCTGAGATGGAAAAGGGGGAATCCCTGGAAAAGGTAAAGGCTGATTTTAAGAAGGGGGTCCGGGGGAAGGTGTCTTTCCTGTACGATGGCAGGCAGGAGACCCTCAGTTACGTTCCGGTGGAAGGGACGGACTGGCTGCTTACTTATCTGATCCGGGAGAGTCTGATCAGTGACAAGATCAGTCCCATCACCAACCGGACCATGGTCAGAAGTATCATACAGTCGCTTTTGACAGTTCTGGCTCTTGTTGTGATGTTCTTCTATATTATCCGCCGCAATCAGGAGAATGCCAAAGTGCTGGCGGAAAAGGAAGCCCAGGAAGCCGAGAACAGGGTCAAGCAGGAGGAGATGGAACAGCGTCTGGTCCTGCAGGAAGAGCTTCTGGCCAGAAAGGAACAGAGCGAGCAGCAGAACCGTATGATCACAGCTCTGTCCTCGGATTACCGCAGTGTGTATTATGTGGAGCTGGATAAGAACCATGGAGTCTGTTATCAGGCCAGAACGGACCTGCCCGGCCTCAAAATCGGAGAAAGCTTCCATTATCTTGACGCAGTGACTGCTTACTGCAATCACTATGTCATGGAGCCTTACCGTGAGGAATTTCTGGAATTTATCCAGCCGGAGACTATCCAGGAGAAATTAAAAGATAATCCGGTAATCTCTTACCGCTATATGATCTGCATTGACGGAAAAGAGTCCTGGGAAATCGTCAAATTTGCCGGTGTGCGCGATGCCGATGAGGAAGATGGCACTATCGTGAAAAGCGTAGGCGCCTGCTTTGTCGATGTGGACGAGGAGACCAGGAGGGATCTGGAGCAGAAACAGGCCTTAAGTGACGCTTTGGAGACGGCGGAGCAGGCCAATCAGGCCAAGACCGCATTTCTTTCAAATATGAGTCATGAGATCCGGACTCCTATGAACGCTATTATCGGTCTTAATAATATCGCAGCCAATGATCCGGAGACTCCGGATAGAACCAGAGAGTATCTGGAGAAGATCGGATCTTCGGCAGAGCACCTTTTATATCTGATTAACGATATTCTGGATATGTCCCGGATCGAGTCCGGCCGGATGACCATCAAGAATGAGGAGTTCTCCTTCTCGGAGCTTCTGGCCACAGTCAACACTCTGATCAGCGGTCAGTGTACGGATCAGGGACTGGAGTATCATTGTCATATCCAGGGAGAAGTGGATAACTATTATGTTGGCGATAAAATAAAACTGCGTCAGGTCCTTGTCAACATCCTCAGCAATGCCGTGAAATTTACCCCGACCGGGGGCAGTGTGGACTTTACGGTGGAGAGGATTGCCCGTTTCGAGAACAAGTCCGCTCTGCGCTTTACCATTCGGGATACCGGTATCGGTATGAACAAGGAATTTCTGCCTAAAATCTTTGACACCTTCAGCCAGGAAGATTCTTCTACCACCAGCAAGTATGGAAGCTCCGGCCTTGGCATGGCCATAACAAAAAGTATCGTGGAAATGATGAACGGTACGATTGAAGTAGACAGTGAAAAAGGCAAAGGTACCACATTTGTTGTAACCGTTACTCTTATGAACGGAGTTGACCGCGATGAGGAAGATGAGACAGACATCCGCCCGGATGAACTGTCCGTGCTGATTGTGGATGATGACCCTGTCGCCTGTGAGCACGCCAAGCTGGTACTGGAGAAAGCGGGGATTGCGGCAGAGACGGCTGCCTCCGGCATGGAGGCCATTGAGAAGGTCAAACTCAGACATGCAAGACGGGAGCCCTATAATCTGATATTGGTAGACTGGCAGATGCCTGAGATGGACGGCGTTGAGACCACCAGGAGAATGCGTGAGATTATCGGGCATGAGTCGGCGATTATCATTCTCACGGCTTATCGCTGGGATGACATTCTGGAGGAGGCTCTGGGGGTCGGCGTGGACAGCTTTATTCCCAAACCTCTCTTTGCCAGCACCCTTCTTGACGAGTTTAAGAGTGCCATCCAGAGGAAGGGAATCAGGTACGGAAAGAAAAAGAATAAGGCAGATCTTGACGGCCGTCAGATTCTGCTGGCGGAGGATATCGAGATCAATGCAGAAATCATGCTGATGGTCCTTGAGACAAGAAATATGAAAGCTGATCTGGCTGTGAACGGAAAGATTGCCCTGGAAATGTTTAAGGAACATGAACCGGGATACTATGACGCTATTCTCATGGATATGCGTATGCCGGAGATGGATGGTCTGGAGGCAACCAGAGCTATCCGGGCCCTGGACCGGCCGGATGCGAAAGAGATTCCGATTATAGCACTGACGGCCAATGCCTTTGATGAAGATGTACAGCGAAGTCTTCAGGCAGGCCTGGATGCGCATTTGTCCAAACCGGTCCAGCCGGAAGCTTTATTTGAGACTCTGGAGAGCCTGATCAAACAATGATGGTGACAGGAAATGCAATAAGGAGCGATAATTTATGAAACATAATAATAGAGATATTGCAAAACCTCTGGACCGGTATCTGTCACCGGTTGATGTATGGGCTATGGCCTTCGGCTGTATGGTCGGCTGGGGTGTGTTTGCCATGCCCGGGAACACCTTTCTTCCTGTGGCAGGACCTGCGGGAACAATCATTTCCATGTTGATCGGCATGGCGATCATGCTGGTCATAGGAAATAATCTCGCCTATCTGATGGGGCGTTCAAATATGACCGGCGGTGTATACACTTACACGAAAGAGGCTTTCGGACGGGATCACGCTTTTTTAAGCTGCTGGTTTCTCTGCCTCTCTTACCTGACCATTGTCTTCCTGAACGGGACAGCTCTGTTTTTTGTGGTAAGGATCCTGATGAAAGAATCCATTCACGAAGAAATGCATTACACCATTGCCGGCAATACCATCTATCTTGTTGAGGCTGTAGTTTCCGTGCTTGTACTTGCGGGCGTGGGAATACTCTTTATCTGTGCCAAAGCAGTCTTGCAGAGACTGCACACCATTTTTTCCATTATCCTCTTTGCAGGGATTCTGGTAGTGGCATTTTTCTGTATTCCCCATATCATGTCGGTGGGAGTCCTGACTTCCTTTGGCATTACCGGGGCCGGCAAAGCCTATGCCGTGTTCAGCCTTATTGTTCTGGCACCCTGGGCTTTCGTGGGATTCGAAGTGGTGTCCTTTGATACGGCCCATTTTGCTTTCCCTGTCCGCTGGTCCAGGAAGGTCCTGATCATATCCATCGTTATGGCTGCGGCTGCTTATATTTCCATGGCCCTGGTAAGTGTCTCATCCATACCGGATGGATTCTCTTCCTGGCAGGCCTATTTTTCCGGTCTTGGGGATCTGGAGGGGGTTGCCTCAATCCCGACTTTTCACGCTGCCAGAGCGATTATGGGACCTTTCGGTCTGACGGTTATGGCATTGACAGCTGTGTCGGCGATCATGACCGGAATCATCGGAGGATACCGGGCTACGACCCGTGTTCTGTCCACGATGGCGGAAGACCGTATTTTATCGGAAATGTTTTCCAAAACATCGGTTAGTATTTTCTTTATCATGGCACTGTCCATCTTCCTTTCTCTTCTGGGAAGAAATACCCTGAACTGGTTTGTGGACCTGACTTCCTTCGGAGCGATTGTCGGTTTCGGTTACGCCTCCGCAGCAGCTTACAAGATTGCCGGCATGGAAGGGAACAAAAGGACTGTGGCAACCGGTATGATTGGTACGGTTATATCCGTGATTCTGGCGATCGTACAGCTGGTACCTCATCTGGCAGTTATGGAGGCCATGGGAAGCGAAGCCTTTTTCCTGTTGTCCCTCTGGTGTCTTCTTGGATTTGTATTTTACTGGAGGACGGTAACCAAAAGCACTCTGACGGAATTCAGCGGTATGTCCACGTCGGGAGTTGTTCTCTTTTCCCTTCTTTTGTATTCCGCCCTGATGTGGATGGCAAAACAGCTGATGGCCGGAGAAAACGCGGAGGCCATGAAAAGATTTCTCTCCTGGGGAGGTATTGTTCTGCTCATCATCATATTTGTCGGACTGGCAGTCATGCTTTATATGCAGCAGGTGGTCCGGGAGAAGCATGAAGCAGTGGAGAGGGAAAAGATCCATGCCGTTGAGAGCAGCCTGGCCAAAAGCCAGTTCCTCTTTAATATGTCCCATGATATCCGCACACCCATGAACGCCATTATCGGCTATACCAATCTGGCCATGAAGGAGGAATCTTCCCCGGAGATATGTGAATATCTCAAGAAGATTGAAGGATCAAGCCAGCATCTCCTTGCCCTGATCAATGATATCCTGGAAATGAGCCGGATCGAGAGCGGTACAATCGAGCTGGAGTTTGTCCCAACGGATCTGTGCGCAGTCTTCGACGGCATGCGGGATCTCTTTTCCGAGCAGATGAAGGAGAAGAATCTGGATTATCAGGTCCACACTGAACAGATTAAAAACCGATATGTCTGGTGCGACCGCAAGAATCTGAACCGGGTCCTGCTGAACATTTTAAGCAATGCCTATAAATTTACACCGGAGGGTGGTTCCATCACTGCCTCCCTCTTTGAAGCCGGCAGTGGAGAGAATGGTTACTCCACCTATGAGATCCATGTTCAGGACACCGGCATCGGCATGTCAAGAGAATTTGTCGAGAAAATGTTCCACGCTTTTGAGAGAGAGAGGACTTCCACCGCCAGCGGGATCGAGGGTACGGGACTGGGTCTGTCCATCACAAAGAGTATTGTGGATCTGATGGGAGGTACCATTGAAGTAATGACAGCACCCGGCTCCGGAACAAAGTTCATTATCCGGCTGAAACTTCAGCTGGCCCGGGAAAAAGACATACCGGATGCGGAGAAGAGTCAGGACAAAGAAGAAAAGGAGACAGCTTCCAAAGAGCGGGAGATCGATTACTCTACAAAAAGAATTCTTCTGGTGGAGGATAATATCGTCAATATGGAGATTGCCAACATCATTCTCAGCCAGACAGGATTTAAAGTGGAAACGGCGGAGAACGGAAAGATTGCCGTGGATATGGTCGCCGGATCGGAGCCGGGCTACTATGATGCCATACTGATGGACATCCAGATGCCTGAGATGGACGGCTATGAGGCCACAAGAACGATTCGGGCTCTGCCCGACAGCAGGCTTTCAAAGATTCCTATCCTGGCCATGACCGCCAACGCCTTCAAAGAAGATGAAGAAGCCTGTATGCAGGCCGGCATGCAGGCCCATATCGCGAAGCCCATCGATGTGGCAAAGATGATAGAGACATTAACCAATGTATTGTTGGAAGCGGAGTAAATAAGTACCGGGTACCTTGATTTTTTTAAGGTACCCGGTACCCTTTCTATTGACCATTGCGGCTGGGGCAAGTATAATAGAAAGTGGGTACAAAGGAGGTGAGCGCATGGACCGCAAATATCACAAAGTGTATGATTGTGACCGGCTTTTTTACTATTTTTTCTCAGGTGATGAAAGCTGCAGTCTTGTCCTGCGCCTTACCCTGAATATCCGGATTGACAGAGGGATTCTGAAGAGAGCTCTGATTAAGACTCTGGAGCGTTTCCCCAACTTCCGGCAGACTCCTGTCCTTGACCGGCAGGGATTCCTTCGTACCAGAGATAATGATCAGGAGCCGGAGATTTATGCTTATGATCCGAATCCGGTGAATCTGGGGACCAATGAGACCCGCGGATATCTTTTCCGGGTCATGACCGAGGGGAATACACTTTGGATCTCCGTATTCCACGGTGTCTGTGACGGAAGAGGCTATATGATGTTCATCCGGACTCTGCTTTACTGGTATTTCAGTATGGCCGGCTTTCCGGTCAGGGAGAATGGGGATAAGATTCTTACCGACACACTTCCCGCAGATCCTTCCGAGACAGCGGATCCTTTCGAGAGTCTTCCTGATGTGGAGCCTGCGGAAAACCCATTTAAGCCGGGTAACAAAAAGCATATCTTCTATCTTCCGGATAAGGTGAAGATGTCCGGGCCTTTGCGCAGTGACGGCATCTTCCGCTATGTGCTGGATACAAAGAGACTGGTTGAACTGTCCAAAGAGGCAGGAACCACAGTGGATAATTATTTCCACCTGCTCACAGCCAGAACCATCCGGGACAGCTATGATGTCGGAGACAAGCTGATCGCCGGCATGGGAGCGGTGGATCTTCGGCCCTATTATGACAGCAGATATCTTCAGAATCTGAGAGAGCTGTTCTGGGTATATTATTCCGGAGAGCTTCTGGAGCATCCGGATCGGGATGTGGCAGAGTTTATCCATAAGGAGTTCAAGGTGCCGCAGCTTTGCAAGGAGAATTTTGACGGTGTCCAGGCGGCCAGCAGGGCTTCTATGGGCCAGATGCTCGGATTCCCCCTGGCCCTTAAGCAGGGACGGGATATTTTAAGACAGGCCTATTGGGATTCTACCGATCTGAACGTCACTTATTTTACAACCAATCTGGGGCGATTTGATCTGGGAGAAGATATTGACCGCTTTGTGGAAGAAGCAGACATTTACGGACCGGATATTTTCCGCTGTCCATGTATGCTGATCCTGACCCAGGGGGAGGAGACCACAGTGAATCTTTCCCAGCGCCATATGGGAAGGTACTTCCCAGGCAGGCTCAGAGAAACCTTTAAGAAGAAAGGTTTGCTGATCCGGGCCGAGATGGGCTGTCTGCATCAGAGCGACTGTTTGTGTATCGATAAGCTTCCTGTTGAGTAGGACTTGAGGAGATGTTATTATGCGTAAGATCATGTTTGTGGGACGGAGCGAATCCGGGAAAACTACGATCATGCAGGCCATGAAAGGCGAGAAGATCGTTTATCATAAGACCCAGTATATTAACCATTACGATGTGGTTATCGATACACCCGGTGAGTATGCTGAGACCAAGGAACTTTCCTCTGCCCTGGCCATATACGGTGCGGAGGCGGACGTCATCGGACTTTTGATGAGTGCCACGGAACCCTATTCTCTGTATCCTCCGAATGTGGTATCCGTCAGTAACCGGGAGATTGTCGGTGTGGTGACCAAGATCGACCACTGGGCCGCAGACCCGGAGCAGGCAGCGGAGTGGCTTCGTATCGCCGGCTGCAAGAAGATTTTCTATACCAGTGCCTACACCGGAGAAGGAATTGCGGATATTCTGGAATATCTTAAGGAATCCATCGATGTCCTTCCCTGGGAGGAAGCCAAGAAAGAGTATGACAATATCGGATACGGACCGGGAGAGAGCGATAAGATGACCAGGAAGATGGAGAGGGCTCTGTCTTTATAGACCGGAGATTTGACCGGATATACATAGGATTATTGATATACGAGCCATATAGAATAAGAATACAAAAAGACCGACGTCTGTCGGTCTTTTATGCTATATATATTTAATCTGTTTAGTTAAACTGTGCGAATCTGGAAGAAATCCAGAGGCCTTTTCCCTTGTAGTTAACCTTGAACCAGTTTACACCGCGGTTATCTCTTTTGGAAGTTCCGGCGTAGTTGAGGTTGGTTCCCTTTTTGACGGAAGTTGCTACAGCGTATTTGAGTCCCGGTCCCTTGCGAAGGTTCACATCGGAGCAGGCTTTTACGGTTTTGGTTTTGCTGAACTTTGCGTAACGGGAAGAAACCCATACACCTTTGTTCTTGTAGGATACCTTATACCAGTTCACGCCACGGTTATCTTTCTTTGTGGATCCGGCGTAGTTGAGAGCTGTTCCCTTTTTCACGGAAGTTGTGACAGCGTATTTGAGTCCCGGTCCCTTACGAAGGTTGACGTCTCCGGTTGTAACTAACTGCTTACCTGCTGCGTGAGCGGTTACCGTAAATGCTAATACCATTGTTACCATGAATAAGAATGCTGTTAATTTTTTCATAATTGATCTCCTCTCTTTGATCTGTTTTTTTCCCCCGCTTATTTTGCAGCAGGCTTATGTGTTTTTGTTTTATGACAAGAGTCTATCACATGGTTTGTCACAGAACTGTCACATCGGAAGGATAGTTCGCTGACACTACCCGGATGACCTTTTCTTATCTATTCTGTATAGAATATAGGAAAAGAATATGATAGAATGAATAACGATTATATAATCGATAATCTGTTTTTGATGGAAGAAAGGAAAGATCTATGTTTCGATTAGCGAATTTTGATGAGGAAACCAGGATATATAAATATTTGTCCTCCATCGCTTCTGATACGATCTGCCAGGCGCTTGACAACTGGATGTCTGATGAGGAAGACATTAAGGCGCTTTATGAGAATGAATTTGAGAAGGATGAGGATGATGAATCCTTCTTTGGCGAAGAGGATTTGGAGAGGGAAACACCGGCAGAATTCTTCAAGGGAATCTCCGAATACATCAGTGCGGATGGCCTGGACCGCTGGTCTCATATTGATGACAGAGAGATCAGTGCAGACGGCCGGGTGGGTATGGAGATCATCAGCCGCAAGATCAACCGGATGAAGGAAAAAATGTCAGATCCGGATCATTTTTATACCTTTGATCTTTTTGAAGAGCTCCTCTTTTATCTTATGACAGATTTTTATGAAACCATCATTCTCATGGAAGGTTTTGAAGAAGAAGGAATCGATATCGAGGAACTGGATGATGATACGGAAATCGAAGTGGAACTGGAATATGAGACGGAAGATGAGGATATCCTCGAGACCTTTGATGTGCTGATGAACGAATATGGTCTGGAAGAGGAAGAGGCCATGATGCTGGCCTATGCTGTATACAGGCCTGAACTGATGGGGATCGATCCGGATGATGACAATGAGGATTCTTTATTTTTCTGGGATGAAGATTTTCTTCTCTTTTTCCAGAACGGATTTGTACCGGGCATTCAGCTGATGGTAAGTGGAATGGGCTCTGTTCTCGGCTATGAGTATGTCAACGTCAAGGGAATTTTTACGGATATCGGACTGGCAGCTCCCATCCGTCTGATCGGGACGGAGACGGCCTACAATATTAAAAGAGAAGCCATAGACGGAGAGCAGGAGGATTTATGACAGGGATTGAACAGGCCAGACAGGAGATTCGGGAAGCGGATGCCCTTATAGCAGAACTGTTCCAGAGAAGGATGAAGGCGGTCCGTGATGTGGCGGAATATAAGAAAAACAAAGGCCTTCCCGTCTTTGATGAAGAGCAGGAGAAGAGGGTCCTTGCGCGAAATGTTACCCTTATCAGCGATGAGGGTCTTCGGCCCTATTATTTGAAGTTTATGCAGGAGACCATGGATATATCCAAAGAGTATCAGGAGGATCTGATCGCCGGTAAACAGGCCGGCTGTGAATAAATCAGACAGAGGGGAAGAGAAGATGGCATTAGAAGAAGCAAGAGCCTATCTTGAAGAAAGAGGGTACGGAGACAGAGTGCAGGTTTTTGATGTCTCCAGCGCCACCGTGGAACTGGCTGCGGCCGCAGTGGGAACAGAGCCGGCCAGAATCGCCAAATCACTGACTTTTATGGTGGAGGGCCAGCCGGTCATGATTCTATGTGCCGGTGATGCCAGAGTCGACAACAAAAAATATAAGGGTCGCTTTCAGAAGAAGGCGAAGATGCTTTCCAGAGAGGAAGTCATCGAACACATTGGCCATGACGTAGGAGGAGTCTGTCCCTTCGGGATCAAAGATGGTGTGGATGTATATCTGGACGATTCCCTGAAACGTTTTGATAAAGTTTACCCTGCCTGCGGCAGCGGTAACAGTGCGGTGGAGCTGACGATTGATGAACTGGAAGATCTCTCCGGAAGCATCGGATGGGTTGACGTATGTAAGCTCCCGTAAAACATGGTCCTTCTTCAGGGCCTCCAGAAAGAGACGGAATTCTCTTGATTGAGGGAAGATTTCGGGACATCTAAAGTGAGATACTATAGATGTCAGAGAAATGAGAACCTTAACAGAGGAATCGGTTGATTGAATCGTATGAAAAGGAGGCACGGGATGAAGGGATATTATATCACAGAAGGATACATGGGATACGTTAACGGAAGATACATGCTGTTTGCCGATGAGAGTGATTACAGGGATTACCTGGAGGATTGATATGATACTGGCAGTGGACTTTGACGGGACATTAAGTTTTGGACAGTGGCCTGCGGTCGGGCCGGCCAACGAGGAACTGATCCGGTTTCTGAAGAAGCGACAGATGGAAGGAGACCGGCTGATTTTATGGACATGCCGGGCAGGAGAACCTCTTCGTGAGGCCGTGGACTGGTGCCGGGCCAGAGGCCTTGAGTTTGACGCAGTGAATGACAATCTTCCGGAGATCATCGAAGAGTACGGCATCAACAGCCGCAAGATTACATGTGATTATTACATTGATGACAGGGCGGTCTCAGCCTGGCAGTTTATCCTGGAAAAAGGCAGGGAGATCGCGTGATGCATAACTATTTGGTATAGCGAAGAGAATGACCCGTTTCAGAGGGATTAATTTCTGAGACGGGTTTTTTGCATGGTTTTTTTGTGCTATAATCATGAGGAATTCAACTCCACCCTTAAGAGGAGGGAGTTTCAATTGGAATCTGATGAACAGAGAGGGGAGGTAAAGAGATGGAGAATACCGTTCGAAGAGAACAGAATTATGAACAGGAACTGGTGGAGATTCTCCGAAGCGGTCTGACGAAAGAAGAACTTCTTGACCGTCTGGACGACTATCATGAGAATGATATTGCCGGGGCTCTGGAACAGCTGACCAGCGAAGAAAGAAAAAAGCTTTACCCTGTTCTGGGCGAGGATATGGTCTCCGAGATCTTTACGTATCTTGAAGATCCTGAGATTTTCCTGAAAGAGATATCTCTGGAGAATGCGGCGAAAATCATTTCGACCATGGATTCCGATGACGCGGTTGATATTCTGGAAGAGGTGGATGAGTCCACCCAGGAGAAACTGGTCGACCTGATGGATGACGAGTCAAGCCGGGATGTTCAGCTGATTCTGTCCTATGACGAGGATGAGATCGGTTCCGTCATGACTACCAATTACATAGAGATTCACAATAATCTGTCCATCCGCCAGGCTATGTCGGAGCTGATCCGCCAGGCCGGGGGTAACGATAACATATCTATGATTTATGTGGTGGATGAGAAGGATATTTACTATGGAGCCATCGAACTGAAAGATCTGATCATTGCCAGAGGAAATGATTCCCTTCTGGACCTGGTTGCTACCTCATACCCCTATGTGGAAGATCATGAGCAGATCAGTGACTGTCTGGAACGGATCAAGGATTACGGCGAGGATTCCCTTCCTGTGCTGTCAAAAGAAGGAAAGATTGTGGGAATCATCACAGCCCATGACATCATTGAAGTCGTGGATGATGAGATGGGTGAAGACTATGCCAGACTGGCCGGTCTGACGGCAGAGGAAGACCTGAAGGAAACGACCAATGAAAGTATGAAGAAAAGGCTGCCCTGGCTGATCGGACTGCTCTTTTTGGGTATGCTGGTTTCCAGCGTGGTGGGAGTTTTTGAAGAGATTGTGGCAGTGCTCCCCATCGTCATTTGTTTCCAGTCGCTGATCCTGGATATGGCGGGAAATGTCGGGACCCAGTCACTGGCTGTCACTATCCGTGTCCTCATGGATGAGAACCTCACAGCAGGCCAGAAAGTGGGCCTTGTATTTAAGGAAATGAAAGTAGGTCTTTGCAACGGACTGTTTCTTGGTGTTCTGACCTTTTTGTTTATCGGAATCTATGTTGTTGTCATAAAGAATAATCCCGTGGAAACGGCTTTCCGCATCTC
>CACXGS010000085.1 GCA_902767195.1 uncultured Lachnospiraceae bacterium
AAGGAAGCTGATTTCTTCTGCTTCGGTACCAACGATCTGACTCAGATGACCTACGGCTTCTCCCGTGACGATGCCGGTAAGTTCCTGAACGCTTACTACGATGCAAAGATCTTCGAGAACGATCCGTTTGCGAAGCTGGACCAGGTTGGTGTCGGCAAGCTGATGAAGATGGCTATCGAGCTCGGAAGACCTGTGAATCCGAAGCTTCACATCGGTATCTGCGGTGAGCACGGCGGAGATCCTTCTTCTGTCGAGTTCTGCAACAAGATCGGTCTTGACTATGTATCCTGCTCGCCTTTCCGCGTGCCGATCGCAAGACTGGCTGCTGCTCAGGCCGCAATCGCTCAGAAGAACGCATAATCGTTTCTGATCATTTACGAAACAATAGTCCTGAAGGGGCCGGATTCACCTGTGGGTGAGTCCGGTCCTTTTTGCAACAGGAGGGGTGGAATGAGGTTTTCACATACGAACCGGCCCGGGTTCTGGCTGGGTTTCATCGATTTCTTTACAGCCGGCCTTTTCTTTCTGTTTTATATGCCCATGGGGCTGCAGCAGGAGCTGGAGACGATTCTGGGGCATAAGGTGAGGCCTTACTGGCAGGCCTATCTGCTGGGGATTCCGGATCTGTTTCTCTATCCGCTGGTGTGGATGGCAAGGATCGCGGAGGAGTTAAAGGAGAAGGCAGCGGAGCTGGGGATCGAAGGGCCCCATACGTCCTGGAAGCATATGTTCTGGTGGAATGTGCTGGGGTGCCTGTGCTTTGGGCCCATGATCGCCACGCAGAGGTTTTTTAGGACTCTGAACCAGATTGAAATAGAACTGAACCGGCGGAATGGATTATAATAGAGAGGGACGAATCGGCATTTGAGGAGGTGTTGCAAATGGGATTTACTGCTTGGTTGGCAATAGTATATGTGCTGCTAATAATCATCACTGCTATTGCATTTGTAAGGAAAAAGAAAGTCGCTGGGATCATAACAACCGTAATCATGGTATTGGGAATCGTTGGTTTGGGATATTTATGGTTCACATCTTCCATGTGACAATTCAGGTTTGTCGAGATCTCCATATTCGCACATTTGCGTCTGAATCACCTGACCTGTATTCTGTAATCAGAAAGGTCAGGTGATTTTTACGTTCCGAAAGAGGCCAGAGAAGTATAGACTTGAGATGACGCAGAAAGAAACCAGACTTCTGATCGCTGCAATGATCCATTTTCGCAACCGGGCTGCCAGAGATGGCCTGCCAACGGAAGATATCAATGCGCTGATTATTAAGCTGAAACCGTCAAGAGAGGATATTCAATCGACGGACAAGCTGATCAAGGCATTCAGGCTGATAGATATCAGTGTCCTTGATCATATTATTCTGGGACCGGATAATCGGTTTTATTCACTGAGGGAGCAAAATGAATTCCCTGTCGCACATGCCATGTTTCTGATAAAACTGATTGGGGAAAATACTTCTGCTGTCGGTTGTACTGCTTCTCGCTATCCTCCGGCTGCTGGTTAAGATAGGTATGGAGATCTCGTCCTTTATTTTCGGCGCTCTGATGCTGATCGTCTTCGGCTGCATCATTATCACCATCATGCAGCACACCTGGAATTTCACGCGATCCTAATCGTAATGGAAGTCTTTCTGATCCTGACCACAGCAGGAACAGGAGTAGTAGACGGCATATTACAGATGGCCGGTGAGAGCCTGGGCGGTTTCATGAGATCATGAGCCGCTCAATATTCCAACTATCATATAAATCACTTGAATTAGGGAACAATTTCAACAGCAACAAGGGGATTGTTCCCTAATGCGTCTTGACTTTTAGGGAACAACAGAATACAATATGCAATGAGATGTTCCCTAAAGGAGGCCACTTTTATGTCTGTATTTGATGAGATCCAATCTGCTCTTCGGGAGCGAGCTGATCTGAACGCAAGATTATCGCTGATTCCCTATGAAGGTACGCCTGAAATCAAAGAAGTAAGCGGCCAGAAATATCTCTATACGCGTAAGCGGGTCGGAAGCCGGGTCACGTCAACATATGTCGGGACATATTCAGATGAACTGTACCAGCTGCTCCTCAGAAACACCAGGGAAGCGCGTGAGATCCGGAAAATTTTAAGAAAACTGGACAAAACACTGGCAGAATTAGGTTATCAGGAGATCGAACTTGCACCACGCGTGATTCAGAATCTGGATTTTGCCAGAGCCAATATGAAGGCCAACATCTATGACCAGGCGGTTCTGGAAGGTGTTGCTACTTCATTTCCGCAGACAGAGGAGATCAT
>CACXGS010000086.1 GCA_902767195.1 uncultured Lachnospiraceae bacterium
GAGAGCATACTCTGCTCTTTCTCTTGCCTACATCGGTGACAGTGTTTATGACCTGATCATTAAGACCATGCTGGTTACCCGCGGACATGACCGTCCCAATCATTATCACAGGAAAGCGGTAGACTACGTTAGTGCGGCGGCTCAGACCATGATCATGAACAGGATCCGACCTCTGCTGAACGAAGAAGAAAAAACGATTTTTCGGAGGGGACGGAATTCCAAGACCATATCGCCGGCAAAGAACCAGAGTCATCACGATTACCGGATTGCTACAGGTTTTGAGGCACTTGTGGGTTATCTTTATCTTACGGGACAAAGAGAGAGAATGCTGGAACTGATCACAGAGGGGATATCTGTGGTGGAATCTGATGAAGAACCGGGTAGCAGAGAACAGGGAGAATAGACATTATGGCATATGAAGAATGGGTCATAACGGGACGTAATTCCGTGCTGGAAGCTTTTCGTTCCGGAAAGACCATTGATAAACTGTTTGTACTGGACGGCTGTCAGGACGGTCCCATCCGGTCTATCCTGAGAGAAGCCAAAAAAGGAGACACATTGATTCGCTTCGTGTCCAGAGAGAAACTGGATTCTCTGTCCGGGGGAGAGAAGCACCAGGGGGTGGCAGCGGTCGCAGCCGCTTATGAATATGCCTCCCTTGAAGATCTCTTCCGAAAAGCAGAAGAGAAGCAGGAAGCACCCTTTTTCATTCTCTGCGATGAGATTGAGGATCCCCATAATCTGGGAGCCATTATCCGTACCGCTAATCTGGCCGGCGCCCACGGAGTGATCATTCCGAAGCGCAGGGCTGTCGGGCTCACAGGTACCGTGGCTAAAGTGTCAGCCGGCGCTCTCCACTATACACCGGTGGCCAGAGTGACCAATCTTGGCAGGACCATCGATGAACTCAAAGATAAAGGGATGTGGTTTGTCTGCGGAGATATGGATGGCCATATGATGTATGATATGGACCTGACAGGGCCCATCGGCCTGGTAATCGGCAACGAAGGAAAGGGAGTCAGCCGCCTGGTCCGGGAGAAATGTGATTATCGTGCCCGAATTCCGATGCGGGGAGACATTGATTCTCTCAATGCCTCCGTTGCAGCCGGAGTCCTGGCATACGAGATTGTACGTCAGAGATTAATATAGAGATAAAAAATAACCCTGTTTAATACAGGGTTATTTCACTAAATACAGATTTAGAAGCCTTGGTGCCTGTCTTATCGATACACCCGCCGTTAAGAATCAGCGTACAGGGGCCTTTACAATCGCTGACATCAATGACGTATTGATGCCATTTTTTATCCAGGTTATGATAGTCTTTATTAAAGATAACTTCTTCTTCGCCATTCTTATCATACAATCCAAGTGCCAATTCTCCGCGTTTGCTCAGTTTTTTTCCGTAAAAAACAAGATACTTATAAGGGGTGATGTCCGGTATCTGTATTTTAGCACCAATATATCCAAGGTCCCGAAAGTATTCTGAAAGTGGTATGGGAGATCTTGAAGAACGGCCTAGGGTACCGGTACAGACAAGACCGATTTGTCCATTATAATGATCCTCCTCTACTGATGCATCAGACAGTTCCATGGAATCTGCATTTTCGAGAATGTGGAAGGGTTCTGTTTTGTTAATCTCTTTATTGAGCAGGGCAGCTGCGTAATAATCATCCTCATAATCCTCCTGCCTGGTCATCTGATTATAGTCAGCTTTTTTATAGAATTGTTTTTCTTCCTTAAGGTAGTCCAGATAATTATCAGAAGTCAGCTGATACTTTCCATCATGCATATAATGAAGCATGAGGCTGTTGATCCATTCGCCGTAATGAATATAATCTTTATAATTATTCAGGTCAGTAGTTATGTCAAAGAGACCATTAAAGGAGAACAGTTTTATATTATCACATTTCAGGATTTCCTCTATAACAATTCGTTCTGCTTCGATCTGCCTGTCCAGTTTTCCGTCGGCCAGTAAGAAATACCACCATGCTGCGCCGTAAGGCGTAAAAAAGTAATAGTAGTCTATGTCCGGATGCTGCTCTGCCAAAGCAATGACATTCTGACGAATGTTGCCTCGGATCACATCCTTTTCCTTTTTGGTAAGTTTCACTGGTTTTTTTGCTTTCCCCATAGTAAAGCCATCGGGGAACAGTGTCTTATGGCCGAATGTGTAATGATTAACATTATTCATCCAGTTTGCGTATTCATCAAACGAAGTGATGCCGCTCTGGAAATCCGGATTATCATTTTCTTTCATCATAGGATAAAGCCTTGAGAAGAGTACAGAGCGATTAAACACATATTCAACGTCATTGTACCAGTAATCATCGTAAAGGTAGGTTGGATATGCACCCATATCCGTTCTCCATTGGTTCTTATCATCGAAAAATTTTTCCAAATCCAGGCCGCGGATGATGACCTTTAGCTTCGGGTTGTATTTCACGGCAGCTTCCAGACTCATATTTATCTCATTATAGGATCCGCCGGAATAGGGAACTTTAATAAATGTCCTGCCCCATAGATCTTCCGCTTCGGAAGCCTTGAAATTCTCCGTCATTGAAGTCCCGGTTATAATACCCTCATAATCAAAGTGCCTTGCTATGCCATCATTCTGGCTGCGTTCATTATTCAGGAGATAGAAGTAGTCCGCTGTATTTGGAGCATGATAATGGAAAAAAGGGTCTATCTGGAGCGTTTTATAAGCAACGAACGCCAGAGCGGCAATGACAATCATAAAATATCCGGCGATCCATAATTTCTTCATCACAAACATACCTCCCCGTCAGAAATTGAAATAAACAAAGACAGATTCGGAACCCAGGCATAAAAAGGCCCAGACAAATGCCAGTGCGCAGACAACCATGTGGAAGGCATTTGTTTTGTCCATATTCCTGTAATTGTTCTCCGGAATCAGACAGATGAAAAAAGCAGCCAGAATAAAGATCATCATGCTGAATCCCCTGACCTCCCAGTTAATCTGAACAAGATGCAGCATGTCAAAAATAAATCTGCCTTCCGGAAGTTCAAAGGATTTTATCAGTCCGTCGCTAATGCTCATGTCGTGGGCTCTGAACATAATACCCAGCATTTTGCGCCATTGTTCTATACTCTCTGCCCTGAACAGTAGCCAGAGGACATTGACCGAAAAGAAAGTATAGCCCCAGCGAACAACTTCTGACAGTTTAACAAACCATTTCCTGAAGAGGCGTTCTATAACCTGCAGGAAGCCATGAATGCATCCCCATAGGATGAAAGTCCAATTCGCCCCATGCCAGATTCCGCTTACCAGGAAAACGATCATGATGTTAATATATGTCCTGACATTCCCTTTTCTGCTTCCGCCTAAAGGAAAGTAAACGTATTTGGTAAGGAAGTTTGTCAATGACATATGCCATCTCTTCCAAAAATCCCGTACGGAGGTTCCTTTATAGGGGGAGTCGAAGTTTATAGGCAGATCAATATTGATTATTTTGGAAATGCCTATGGCCATGTCCGAGTACCCGCTAAAGTCGAAATAAATCTGGAAGGTGTAAAAGAGCATCACAAGAAAAAGGTCAGCAGATGTGGCCGCGGGAACCGCTTCTGCTGTATTCGCACCGTTTTCGAAGCCCCAGGCTACCGCTTTCGCAAAGGTATCTGCCAAGAGCATTTTCTTGAAAAAGCCCAGGCTGAAGACTTTTATTCCGCTTGCTATATTGCTCCAGTTTACTTTTTTTCTCGAGGGATCATTAAGCTGGTCAAAGAAGTCAAGGGGATCCATCAGCGGGCCCATAACAAGCTTTGGGAAATAGAGAATATATGCTAAATAGTCCAGGATCTTTGTATCGGTTTCTCCTCTTTCTACTGAAACAACATACATGATTTGCTGGAAAGTGAAAAAACTGATACCCAGAGGAAGAATCAGGTCATGGGCTTCTAATGATCGATGAGAGAGGCTGTTAATGATGTCAATGGTGAAATTCAAATATTTAAAATATAAAAGAAGGCCAACATTTGACAGTATGGTAACAGCAAGGATACATTTCTTGTGACTTGTTCTTTTGAGAATGAGGGATAACAGATAATTGATCAGGATACTTAATCCCAGAATAGCGGCGATATCCCATCCGGCATAGACATAAAAAATAAACCCGCCAAGAATGATCAATACTTTACTGACAGGAATATTATATTTTTCGATATTTCCAAAAGACAAGTACAAAAGTACAAAGATGGGTAAAAAGAGGAGAATAAAAATGTAAGAGTTAAATGTCATTCTTTTGTTTCCTTATCCTTATTTTTTAGTAAAAAGTAGTAAGCGCTTTATTGAAAAGTGCTTACTACTATAAAAATCTGTTAGCGCAGGCGGGATTTCTTATAGTCGTCGACATCCTGTTTGCCGTGATATTCCTGTGTATCCACAAGAAGCTTGATCTTGGGCTGCAGCTTGTCCGCTCTCTGGCTGTGTTTCCAGTATTTCTTTGTGTTCTTTAGGTAGTAGCTGTCAATCTTATCGGCGCCCTCTGTGTTGTGGATCGCCGAATTATCAATGGAGCCGTTCTCTTCAACGTATTCAAGGATCTTCTTGTCGAAAGTACGGTAGATAATCTTATCTTCATCCGACTCCAGGGCATCCGCGATCAGACGGTTCTTCATGGAGCAGGAGAAAGCTTTCAGCTTATTCATGGAAAGC
>CACXGS010000087.1 GCA_902767195.1 uncultured Lachnospiraceae bacterium
AGATTCGAACTTGCGACCTCACGGCCCCCAGCCGTGCGCTCTAACCAAACTGAGCCATACCCCGATTCCTCAGTTATTATATACATAGTTGGAAGAAAAATCAATAGGGAAATGCTTTTTTCCTGTGTTGATTTTTAAGAGATTATGACAAAGAATTCTGAATATGAACCTGCAGACATTTTACAAATCAGACAGGAGAATGTGGTTTCCCTTCCTGTTTATTAATTAAGGAGAAATAACAGACAATGAAGCTGACAATTCTAGGAACAGGAAATGCTTTGGTAACTCGTTGTTTTAACACCTGCTTTATTCTGGATCATGATGGACAGTGTCTTCTGGTTGACGGAGGAGGCGGAAGCATGATCTTAAGCCGTATTCTGGAAGCCGGTTACCAGTGGAAGGATATCCATCATATTTATGTGACCCATAAGCATGTGGATCATATTATGGGTATTGTCTGGATGGTCCGGGTGATCTGTCATCAGATGAATCTGGGAATATATGAAGGGGAGGCCTGGATCCACGGTCACGACCAGGTAATCGAATTGGTAGAAGACTTATCGCAAAAGCTTCTGAATGGCAAAGAGCTGGTTCATCTTAACGAACGGATCCATCTCCATGTAGTGGAGGATGGTGAGCTTTTCCACGCCATAGGAAACCGCTTTCAGGCTTTTGATATCCATTCGACCAAAGCAAAACAGTTCGGTTTTGCCATGTATTATGAAGAAAATAGTCAGGAGAAAAAACTAACCTGCTGTGGGGATGAACCTTATACAGAGTATGAAAAAGAGTATGCTCAGGGAAGTGACTGGCTCCTTCATGAGGCTTTCTGCCTCTATGGACAGGCCGACCGTTTCCACCCCTATGATCACCACCATTCCACGGTCAGGGAAGCCTGCCTGAAGGCGGAGGAACTGCAGGTAAAAAACCTGATTCTCTACCACACAGAAGATGAGAATATAGAGGACAGAAAAAGGCTCTACGAAGAAGAAGGCAGGCAATTCTACCATGGAAATCTTTATGTTCCCGACGATCTGACAAGAATCGATCTGTCCACCGGAAAGGCTGATCTCCTTGCCGGGGAATCCTGTAGGATCAGAAGGGAATCATCCGGAAAAGGAAGCGACGGTAAGGAAATATCAGCTAAGGGAATCAAGACAAAGCGCAGAAAAACTCTGCGAAGCTTTTTCCGCTAAAGAAAGGTCCTCGCCATGACAGGAGAACAGTATAACCGGATAGCGGACAGGTTGCGAGCCCATCCCGCTGTCATATCCACTATTATCATAGTCAACCGTTTTTTGACGGCCCTGGGTTTTGCGGCCTATCCCGGTCTGATTCTTTTTATTTGTCTGAGACATATAGATGAATTCAGCTTCAGGACTGCTTTCAAGTTGTTCCTTCTCTATATTGCCGGGCCGGCTCTGGCTTTTGTTCTGCTATCTCTCTACCGGACAAAAAAGAATGCCCCCCGACCCTATGAGTCCGGGGAGATCCGGCCTATTATCAAGAAGGATACGAAGGGGAATTCCTTCCCCAGCAGACATATATTCAGCTTAAGCCTGATCGCTGCCCTATGGTATCCTTTTTTCAGGCCTGCCGGCATTCTTTTGCTGGTCTCCTCTCTCATCCTGGCCCTGATCCGGGTGGTGGGAGGTGTCCACTATATCAAGGACGTGGCCGTCGGTTTTCTCATTGGAACAGGCTCCGGAATCCTAATCAATCTTCTTGCAGGCCTATGGCTTTAATCGGCCACACCTGAATCAGGTAAGTAAAAAACAGCACTCTGCTTTGGTCTTACATCAAACAGAGTGCTGTAATTATTTAAATCTTATCCCTTTTAAAAACTACTGAATTATAAACCTGGTCGATTATAAATCTGGTCGCTTTTAAAATGCATTCAGTTTTTTATAATACTCTCAGTCCGCCTTGATTATTCCTCTGCCGGAGCTTCCTCTTCTGCGGGAGCTTCTTCAGCCGGAACTTCCTCTTCTACAGGAGCTTCTTCAGCCGGAGCTTCCTCTTCTACAGGAGCTTCTTCAACCGGAGCTTCCTCTTCTGCAGGCGTTTCCTCTACAGGAGCGGCTTCTTCTTCATAAGCCTCTTCTACCGGAGCCTCTTCTTCATAAACAGGCTCTTCTGCCGGAGCTTCTTCTTCATACTCGGGAGCCGGTACAGAGTCCATAGCCTTCATGGAAAGACTGATCTTGCGATCTTCCTGCTTGAAGTCTACAACCTCAGCTGTGATTTCCTGTCCTACGCTGAGAACATCTGAGGGTTTGTCGATATGATGTCTTGCAATCTGAGAAACATGAAGAAGTGCGTCAACGCCGGGCTCTAATTCAATAAATGCGCCGAAGTCGGTCATTCTTGCAACACGTCCTGTTACCACGTTGCCCTTCTTATACTTCTCATCAGCTGTAAGCCAGGGATTGCTCTCCGGGAACTTGAGGGATAAGGCAATCTTCTCACCCTGTATATCCTTGATCAAGACCTTAAGCTCTTCGCCGTTGCTGAAAAGCTTCTTGGGATTGTCCACACGGCCCCAGCTCATCTCAGAGATATGAAGAAGTCCATCTGCTCCGCCAAGGTCGATGAAGGCACCGAAATCAGTTACGTTCTTGACAACGCCTTCTACGGTCATGCCCTTCTCGATTCTTGAGAACAGCTCTTCTTTCTTTGCTTTCTTCTCTGCTACAAGGAGCTGCTTACGGTCACCGATGATCCTTCTCTTTCTGGGATTGAACTCGATGATCTTAAACTGGATTTCCTGGCCATCGTATTTCTTGAGGTTCTTCTCATAGGTATCCGAAACGAGGGAAGCCGGGATAAATACTCTCGTCTCCTCGACCATAACACTCAGTCCACCGTCTAAAACTCTTGTAACCGGAGCAGTCAGAACCTCACCATTATTAAACGCTTCTTCTAAGATCTTGTTTCCTCTTTCCGCTTTCAGTCTCTTGTATGTCAGGAGAACCTGGCCCTCGCCATCGTTCATCTTGAGAACCTTTGCTTCCATCTCGTCATCAACGTTGACAACGGTGGTAAGATCCAGACTGGAATCGTTGGAATATTCGTTACGTTTAATGATACCTTCTGACTTGTATTTAATATCTAAGATGATCTCATCTTCCTTAACGTCAATTACCGTACCCTTGACAACCTGTCCGCTCCTGATTGTTACAAAATTTTCGTCCAGCATCTGGTCAAAACTCATTTCTGCCATGCTTTCATGAACCTCCTTGATAATATAATTTGGGGTCGATGCCCCTGCAGTAATACCGAGAAATTCGATATCAGCATACCTGTCCATGTTGAGATCATGAACAGTTTGTATATATGAAGTATTACT
>CACXGS010000088.1 GCA_902767195.1 uncultured Lachnospiraceae bacterium
ACCCCTGTCCTCGGAATCCCTTGATTTCAGCCCTTTGATGTAGTTTTAATCCGCCTTGCGTGACAGAAGAACTACGGTCTCAACATGTACCGTCCCCGGAAACATATCCACAAGACAGGCTCTCTTCACTTCATAGCCCGCTTCCCTGAACACCAACAGATCTCTCATCAGGCTGGTGGGTTTACAGCTGACATAAACCATCTCCTCCACGCCAAAAGCAATGATCTTTTTCAAAGCTTTGGGATTAATGCCGTCTCTGGGAGGATCCAGGATGAGGATATCCGGCTTCTGCTGCAGATCATCTACCACTTTCAGCACATCTCCGGCTATGAATTCACAGTGCTCCAGATGGTTATCGATGGCATTGCGTTTTGCCGCTTCTACCGCCTCTTCCACAATCTCTACTCCCACCACTTTTCTGGCTACAGGAGCCAGGATCTGGGCAATGGTACCAGTGCCGGTATAGAGGTCATAGATCAATTTATCCTTTGTATCTCCCACATACTCCCTTACCCTGTCATAGAGAACTTCCGCTCCCAGGGTATTCGTCTGGAAGAAGGAGAAGGGAGATATCTTGAATCTCATATCATATAGATATTCATAGATATAATCCTGTCCGTACAGGACTCTGGTCTCATCGCTTTTTACCACATCCGCCAGACTGTCATTGATCGTATGGAGAACACCTGCAATCTTTCCTTTTATTTCCGTCCTCAGAATCATCTCAACAAATGACGGTCCATCCAGTTCTCCTTGGCCGGAGGTAATCAGGTTGACTAAGATATTTCCTGTTTTCGCAGATCTTCTTACCACCAGATGACGGAGAAACCCCTCATGTCTCAGCCGGTGATAATAGCTGACCTTCCTCTCATCGAAATATTTCAATGTGTTTTGGAGCAGAGCATTAATATCCTCGTCCACGATCCGGCAATCGGACAGGGATACAATGTCATAAAAGCTTCCCTTTCGGTGCATCCCGAGGGCAAGAGGTCCATCCTTTACTTCATCTCCGAAAGTAAATTCCATCTTGTTCCGGTAACGCTCTGTTAACGGACTTCCATAAATCTTTTCTATGGAGAATTCCAGACCGCTTTTAGCAATCAGCTTTTCCACCTGATCTTTTTTCAAAGCCAGCTGGTCTTCATAGGTCAGGTTCTGATAACTGCACCCTCCGCATAGTCCGAAATGCCGACAGGCGGGGTCGATTTCTGTCGGAGAGGGCTCAAGAATCTCCAGAATCTGCCCCTCGATCTTGCTTCGCTTCTTTTTTCGAATGAAAAAACGGACTTTCTGTCCCGGAAGTCCGTCTTTTACTGTTATTTCCTGATGTTCAATCATTGCAATACCTTTGTTTGGAAAGTCCCTGCGAACAATCCTCGCTTCCAGTATATCTCCCTTTTTCATAATACCTCACTCCAGCACTTCCCGGATCGCACGAAGAGCCTTTCCTCTGTGGCTGATGGCATTCTTCTCTTCCGGAGTGATCTCTGCACTGGTCTTACCATATTCCGGCAGATAGAATATGGGGTCGTAACCGAATCCATTCTCTCCTGCCGGCTCCTCAGCAATCCTGCCTTCCATGGTCTCCCTTCTGGTCTCAATCCTTCCATCCGGAAAAGCTGCAGTCACCGCACAGACAAAGCGGGCGGTACGCACCGGAGCAGGAACTCCATGAAGACGATCGATAATAATCTGGTTCTTTATACGATAGGATGTCTTCTCTCCCATATATCGGGCAGACTGGACTCCTGGTTCCTTCCCCAGATAGTCCACTTCAAGGCCGGAATCATCCGCCAGAGTAAGACATCCGGAAGCTTTCATAACTGTGGTCGCCTTTATGACAGAATTCTCCTCAAAAGTCTCTCCGTCTTCTATAATCTCTACGTCAATTCCGGCTTCCTTCATGGAAAGAATCTCATAGTCCAGGTCTCCGAGAATCTCGCGGATCTCTCTCATCTTTCCCTCATTGCCGGTTGCAAATATCAGTTTCTTCATTGTGTATCCTTCTTTCTTCTCGGAGGTTTGGGTCCCGGGAACTGGTAGAAATAGGTCTTCATCATTCCATTGTAGATCTTCCGGTTCTTCGCGGCCTTCTTTCCGATGTACCGCTCCGCATCCTCATAAGCGGTGATGACATATTCCGACCAGGTATCAAGTCTGGCAAAGGCCTCTCCCATCTCCCGATACAGGATGGGCAGGTCTTCCTTGTCCTCCAGCCGCTCTCCATAGGGCGGATTAGTAATGATAAACCCATATTTTTTCGGATGGCTCAGCCGGTGTACCGGACGCTGCTGAAAATGAATCATCTCCTCTACGCCGGCTCTTCTGGCATTCTCTCTGGCTGCCTTTATAATCTGCGGGTCAATATCATATCCCTGAATATCCATGGAAACCGACCGGTCCACCTGGTCTTTTGCTTCATCGAAAGCTTCCTGCCAGCACCTTTTAGGGATGATATTCTCCCACTCCTGCCCCTGAAATTCCCGCACCATCCCGGGGGCAATCCGGGCTCCCATCATGGCTGCCTCAATAGGAAATGTCCCGCTGCCGCAAAAAGGATCCACCAGAATCCTGTCTCTTTTCCAGGGAGTGAGCATAATCAGGCCTGCTGCCAGAGTCTCCTCAATGGGAGCCTTGCTGACCATTTTCCGGTAGCCTCGCTTGTGAAGGCTCTCCCCGGACAGATCCAGACCAACCGTCACAATATCCTTGTATATGGAGATTCGGACTGGATAATTCTTCCCATCCTCCGGAAACCAGTTGAGGTGATAATGGTCTTTCATCCTTTCCACCATGGCCTTTTTGGCAATGGACTGAATATCGGAAGTAGAGAAAAGGGCACTCTTTACAGAGGTGGCTTTCGTCACCCAGAAACGGGCATCCTTCGGAAAAAAGTCCTCCCAGGGAATCTGTTTCAGGTTCTGGAAAAGTTCCTCGAAAGTGACTGCCTTAAATTCCCCGCATTTTAACAGGATTCTCTGTCCGGTCCTCAGAAAGATATTGGCCCGTGCTGCTGCCGCCACATCCCCGGCAAAGGTAATTTTCCCGTCTTCCACCGAAAGAATCTCATAGCCCAGGTCCCGAATCTCCCTTTTACACACGGCCTCCAGTCCGAAATGACATGGAACCATGTATTCATATCTATTATTATTCATTAACTGATAACCTTCGCAAACTTCTTCTTGCCCCTCTTCAGGATCTTTCCATCCTCTCCGAAGAAATCGAGGGTATAGGATTCTTTAATATCCGTCACTTTCTCACCATCCAGAGAGACACCGCCCTGCTGGACATTCCGGCGTGCTTCCGACCGGTTGGGAGCCAGTCCTGCCTTCACCAGGAGGCCGAGAATATCGATGGATCCGTCCCGAAGATCTTCCTCGCTAATCTTTACGGTAGGCATATTGGCGGTGTTTGCTCCACCGGCCGCAAAAAGAGCCTTGGCTCCTTCCTGGGCCTTCCTGGCCTCTTCCTCTCCGTGAACGAGGGCAGTAAGCTCATAAGCCAGAATCTCCTTGGCCTTATTCAGCTGGCTGCCTTCCCACTGATCCATAGCGTCAATCTCCTCCAGCGGCAGGAAAGTGAGCATGCGGATACATTTCAGGACATCCGTATCCGCTACATTTCTCCAGTACTGATAGAAATCAAAGGGTGATGTCTTATTGGGATCCAGCCACACTGCTCCACTCTGGGTCTTTCCCATCTTCTTTCCCTCTGAATTCAGAAGGAGAGTGATGGTCATGGCATGAGCATCTTTTCCTAATTTGCGGCGAATCAGTTCCGTTCCTGCCAGCATGTTGGACCACTGGTC
>CACXGS010000089.1 GCA_902767195.1 uncultured Lachnospiraceae bacterium
GAGCTGACAGGATCTATTGTTGAGAAACCGGTATTCTACGAGGATATGTCTGTTTATCAGAATCTGGTATACAGGGCCAAGCTCCTCCGCTTAAAGTCTCCCAAACCGGCCATCAGGGATACTCTGACCCGGTTGAAGATCTATGACCTTCGCCGAAGAAAGCTTCGCACTCTTTCCACCGGAACCAGACAGAAAGTGGGCCTGGCCATGGCGATCCTGGGGAATCCCGAGCTTCTGATTCTCGATGAGCCTTTTAATGAACTGGATTACTCTTCCACTGCCCTGGTGCAGGAACTTTTTATGGAGATGAACTCCAAGGGTACTACGATCATGATTACCAGCAACCGGCTTGAAGAGATCACTCCTATTGCTACTCATTACGGTTTGATGGATCATGGCGAACTGATCCGGGAGCTTTCCGCCAGACAGGTTTTGGAGAATAATATAGATCTTGACAGCGGTCTATCACAGAGAGAGGAGGTGTAGGTTATGTATCGTGCTGAGATATACAAGTATAAAAAAACAGGAAGCTTCAAGCTCATGCTTCTGGTCATGTCGGTTTTTTCCCTGTATAAGTACATGGTACCTTCCTATAACTCTCTTGATGAGATGGTAATAAATATCGGGTGGGCACCTATGCTTTTCATCCTCTTTTCAGCTGTGCACATTGCCCTTTTGGATAAGCACCAGAATACCATCCGGAACATTGTTTCCAGCGGCATGGCAAGGTCTTCCATCTATTACGCCAAACTGAAGGTAACACTGTATGTGGTTTTACTTATGTGCGTCGTTGACAGTGTCATCGCTGTGGTTGCCGGATTGGTCTATCACATGCTGCCCATCAGCGGTAATGTTCCGTTTCTTGCCATTAACTTCGCATACCGTTTGCTGCTTTGTTTTATCACAGCCATGCTATACTTTGCCATCGCCTATTTTATCAACAATACTGTATGGGCTCTGATGGCCTGCCTGGCTTATCACGTTTATGCTGCTCCGCTGTTAACTAAGATCGGTGGAGTGTTGGGTATTCGGCTGGACTTAGCATCTTTTACGATCCCCGGAATATCCAAGTATGTGATCACCCGTGACATGACCACTTTACAGATTTTATCGATCGTCATTACTGTGGTAATCACCCTGATCATTGTACTGATCGTACCCGGACTGACCTCCAAGCGTGAAGCTCGCTAAGAACAACTGCTATAATCAAACGACCCCCCATGGTCCTGACCATGGGGGGTATTTATTCGAGCTGCTATTCTTTCGGTTTTATCACTTTTTTCCCGGAAGCTGTTTCGAAATGATATTTTACAATACCAAGATCCACGTCCACATAGAAGCCGCGGCCGGACACCTCGATGGCAGGTACTCCCTGCTTGGTTCCGATTCGGAACTTCTGCTGGTTCATGGCCGTAGGAGCTAAAAGGGCTGCTTCCACACCCCGGCGGAACCAGTCGGGCATATCACCTCTGGTAACCACGATCCGGTCTATGGACTTGCTCTTGTGAGGCTTTCCGGTTTCTGCGCCATAGCCCAGAGCGATGACGATACATAGCCGCTCTCCGGGCTCCAGCATTGTCTTTGCCCGCTTTTTGTTAAAGGTAAGACCGGTCCAGCAGGTATTAAGACCCAGCTGTTGGGCAAAGAGGACTATCTTCTCACCATAGTAGCCGCAGCGCTCGTCAAGTTCTTCCTCTTCCGGTCCGGCGAGGATAATATAGTTGCTCACACCCCGGAACTTTCCATAACGGGCAAGTCTGGAATCAAATCCTTCCGGGTCATCATAGACGATCTTAATATGAAGGCCGCTCTCCTGATTGCATTCCTCCACAAGATCATCAAGCTTTTTACGGATGTCTTCCTCAATAGGAATGTCCAGATAACTGCGTACAGAATGTCTGGCTTCCATTACATCCATAATATCCGTAAAATTTAACTTCTCCATACTCATTTCACCACCTCATCCTTATCGTGGAATAAACAACAACGGCCGTAACATTTCCTGCCATTTTTTATCTTATAAGCCCGAAGTTTATAGTATTCTCTCTTATCGCAGGTATGACGTACTGTTAAAAGAGGCTTGCCTGCTGTTCGGATCAACTTGTAAGGACCTTTTTTCCGGTCAGACACAAAGAGCTGATAACCGGTAGCCCCTTTTACTGCTTTCCAGCGGATTCTGATCCGCCTCCCTTTCTTTTTGATCTTCACGTTTTTCGGTGGGGCAAAAACAGGGATACCAAAGCTCTGGTCAGACATGGGACCGTAGAAGCGCCGGCCTGAGGCCTTATAGAAGCCGCGGACCTTGAAAAAGTACTGTTTTCCCAACTCCAGGGAGCCTGTCTTTGTGCGGTACTTTTTGGTGCTCTTAAGCTTCTGCCAGGCGCCGTTTTTCAACATGTAGACGGTGTAGCCCTGGGCATTGGAAATGGGCCTCCAGCGAATCTTCAGACTATGGGCTGTCAGACTTTTTATCCGGATACCGGAAGCCTTTTTTACAGCGGGTGCCGGCATAACGGGAATTCCATAGCCCTTTTTATCTGAGATACGAGTCTCTCTTCCGGTATATGAGACCAGGGTTTCATACACTTTTTTAAACTTATAGGAAGGATGGTAAACCCGAATCATAGCTGCTTCTGCAGTGATATGAGGGGCAGCCATGGATGTGCCGTTCATTTTTTATACCTTTTTTTTCCGCCCAGATATGCACTCTTAATGCTAACGCCCGGAGCAAGAAAATCAAGAGCGGACCCGTAATTGCTGAAAGGTGCAAGTTTCCCGTTTCGATCACAGGCTCCCACTGCTATTACCTGTTTGGATTTGGCAGGATAAGTCAGTCTCTTCTCGATGGAGCTGCCATTGTTTCCAGCTGCACAAACGATCACCAGTCCTCTTTTGCGACAGTCAGCAATCTTTTCTTCAATTTGATGAACATATCTGCTGGTATCCAGATGGACCTTATTCTTCTTGTAAAAGCGGTCTGCGACGTCCTGGAGATTAATTCCCAGAGAGATATTAGCTACTTTAGCCTTGCAGTCCGCTGCGTAATCCATAGCCATAAGGAGGCTGAACAGAGATCCGTTGCCTCTTCTGTCCGTCACCTTGAGAACCAGAAACCGTACATTCTTTGAAGTTGCTTCCGCAATAATCCCTGCCGTGTGAGTTCCGTGGCCGCAGTCGTCCTTCCAGCTCTTGCTGACATAGCTTTTGCTTTTTTTGGAAAATGATCTGCCGGCAAAGACAGCATGTGACCGGTTCACACCGGAATCAATCAGTGCCACCAGAACCTTGTTCTTCCTCTCCAGACCGGCACTGACTTTTGTCGGAGCGATGTTTGTCTTTCTGTTGCCCCAGGAAGAGAAATCCATGGTATGAATAGGAAGATCCATGAGAACCTTATCCTCTCCGTATTTATTCCGGAAGTATTGATAAGCCTCCTGAGTCTCCTCTGCTGTGGAGTAATTGAGATAGTATTCCTCCCCTTTACTGAAATAGACAGCTTTGTCCGCATCATGAGTGTCCGACAGACTTTCGGAGTCAATCATGATGGTATTGGCACTGATCAAATCCTCATCGGATGTGAAAATATCCGTCATCTCCTCCGGCGAGGAGATGGTCTCAACCTCCTCGCCCTCTCCGGTCATCATGTCGGAAGCATGAACTGACACGGGAAATGAGACAAATACAAACAGAATGATAAAAAGCAATCGGTACATTCTTTTCATCAGGGCAGTTTCTCCTCCAGAAATTCTGAAATCTTTGTCAGGTAACGCATGAGTGGTTCTGTCGCTATGGCAAACAGAACAAAGAGCATAACACATTGGGTTGAAATCAGCTTCATACTAAATAAGGTACTCATACTAAAGACACAGATGACCAGTCCCACAATACAGATAATGATCACGCCGATCCGGTAACGGTTTAGCGGGCGGCTGATCTTGATCAGGATCATGAAACCGACAATGGCCAGGAGCCAGGTAGATGCAACGGAAATGTCCTGAGAAGACACCCCGAACACCGTGCCGAACACAACCAGAGCTGCGATAACGAAAAAGTCAGTCAGAGCAGCCGGCAATGCCCGGAAAAGTACTTTCTTAAGAAAACTTCCCCTGATCTTTCGGCTGTTGGGTTCCAGAGCCAGAAGAAAAGCCGGAAGGCCTATGTTAAATCCCGAGATCAATGAGATCTGGGAAGGCTCCAGGGGATATTTCATAACATTGATAATAGAGAAGATCGCCAGAAGGACAGAGAAAATGTTCTTTACCAAAAAGAGGGTTGCAGAACGCTCAATGTTGTTAATAATCTGTCTGCCTTCTCCAACAATCTGTTTCATGTGGGAGAAATCCGAATCTAAAAGAACAACCTGTGCTGCCTGGACTGCTGCATCTGATCCGGCAGCCATGGCAATAGAACAGTCCGCATCCTTCATTGCGAGGATATCATTGACACCGTCACCGGTCATGGCGACCGTCTTCCCCGCATTCTGAAGAGCTTTGACAAGCATTTTTTTCTGCTCCGGCTTGACTCTGCCGAACACGGTACAGTTCCTGACAGCATCATCCACTCTCTCCCTGGAAGTCAGGGTGGTGGCATCCACATAGTATTCCGCTCTGGGTATACCGGCATTTGCTGCAACCCGGGACACGGTCAGCGGGTTATCTCCGGAAATAACTTTAACCTCAACTCCCTGAGAGGCAAAATAGGAAAATGTCTCTCTGGCATTCTCACGGATGGGGTTCTCCAGGATGATAAACATAAGGGGAGAAACCTCCGTATCGCCGATACCATTGGAAGGAATCCCGGGAGAAGCCAGGGTCTCCTGGGCCCAGATCTGGCCGAAGACCAGGACACGAAGTCCCTGGGAGGCATAGTGATCGACGAACTGTTTGTATTCCTGATAATGGGGTGCCAGGATAATATCCGGCGCGCCAAGCAGGTAAGTGGCATCTTTATAACGGATGGATGAATATTTCAGCTTGGAAGAAAAGGGCATCACTTCCAAAGGTTCCCCTTTCCCGCCGTCTCCGAAATATTCACGCAGGGCCTGCATTGTAATATTATCATCCGGAATGGAAGCGATATAGGAAGATACCAGAGCTTTTCTCCGATTGATCTCCTCGGGATTCAACTGGCGGTGCATGACAACATCCGCCACCAGCATGGAATTATCCGTGATGGTTCCTGTCTTATCCACACATAAGACATCAACCCTTGCCAGAGTCTCAATACTCTTCATATCATGGAGCATAACCTGTTTACTGGCAAGCTTGGCAGCGCCAAGAGCCAGAGTAACACTCACCAGAAGGTAGAGGCCCTCGGGAATCATGCCGATCAGGGCAGCTACCATGGAGGTGACACTGGGTGTAAAACCCAGTTCCTGCTGGACGTATCCCTGATAAAACAGAAGGATTCCTATGGGGATAATAGCGATACCGGCCAGCTTGACAAAGGTGTTGATACTCCGGACCATTTCTGACTGTTCGCCACTGCCCATATCCTTTGCTTCAAGCATCAGCCGGGAAATGTAGGAATCTGCTCCCACTCGGGTCAATTGGGCATAACATTTACCAGAAATCACAAAAGAGCCGGACATCAGTTCTTCATCCTTACCATGAACAATCTCATCCGCCTCACCGGTAAGCAGAGCTTCATTGACAGTAACCTCTCCCTGGACCACCACAGCATCCGCCGGAATCTGACTTCCGGATGTCAGATAGATGATATCCCCCTGGACAAGTTCATTGATGGGTATGGTGTAGCCTTTTCCATCTCTTAGTACCCTGGCAGTCGGTTCGTTGAGAACCGACAGTTTATCCAGCACCCTTTTGGCATTAATCCCCTGTACCGTTCCAATCAGAATATTGAAAATGATAACGGGAAGGAAAGTCAGGCTCTTCCATGACTGTGCTATGATGCATAGGATGGCGAGTACGAGAAATATAAAGTTAAAGTAAGTAAACAGGTTTTCCTTTACGATATCAAAATATGTTTTATCTGAGGAAGTAACCTGGGTGTTGACCCTGCCTTCCTTCTGGGCAAGGAGCACCTGTTCTCTTGTTAATCCCTGCATGCGAATACCTCGTTCCTATATTTTTATAAGTCGGAACCGTATGAACGATCCCGACTTAGTATTGATCTTTTTAATAATCAGAGATTTCGTATAAAAATCTCAATGCCGATACCAATCAGGATCAGTCCGCCAATGAGCATGGCTCTTCCCTTTACGATATCTCCAAATAACATGCCGATCCGTATGCCGGCCATACAGATCAGAAAAGTGATAATCCCAATCATCCCCGCCGCAAAAAAGGCGAGTTGTGCAGAATAATTGGATATGGTAAAACCCACAGACAGAGCATCAATGGCTGTGGCAATGCCCTGCATGAGTAATATGCCCGGAGCCGGACTCACCGCGCTCTCCTGCTGGCCTATAGAATCCTTCTGGTCTTTTTTTCTGCTTTCCCCGATCATCCCTGCCCCGATATAACATAACAGCAGGAGGGCGATCCATGGAATATACTGCTGGAACCATCGAAAATGATCTGCAATCCTGGTAACACAGAACCAGCCCACCAGAGGCATCAGGAACTGAAAAAAACCGAAAGTGCCTGCGATGGCCAGATGGTGGCGGATCTTCATGTTCCGGTAAACCATGCCATTAGTAATCGAAACCGAAAAAGCATCCATGGCAAGGCCGATTCCCAGGAGCGCTACATTGATAATAAAAATAGTATTCATATATAATAATTCATTCAGCTTATTCTAAAAAATAGCTGGGCAGCTTGCTGAGGCGGTCGAAATCCTCATTGTGTATATCGGACATCACTTCGTGAACCGGCTTCTTCTGGTGCTTTATTTTTAGAAATTCCACAATGTCGTCCACACCTTCTCCGGTGTAGGCACTGACGTGGAAAATCCTCTTACACCCGGTAAGTTCCAGCCAACGGTGGGCCTGGTCAACATCAGCAGCCCAGTGGTCGGTCTTTGTGACGACTCCGAAGATATCGCGGTTGGCATAAGGTGTTACATTGGGGGGATACAATGAGTAGGGCTCTGTAGCACTGATACAGATACCTACTACATCGGATTCCGATGTGTAGAGAGCGATAGCATGGGCCAGATCAAGGTTCTCAGCGTACTCGCCCGGCATATCAATCAGCACATCGTACTGGCTGACATACTGGGTCTTATGGTAAGTAATCTTCTCCCCACGGAGAACCTGCTTGAGAGTCGTCTTGCCACACTCGCTTCTGCCTACCAGAACAAGTCTTCTCATGTCAAGGTCCGTATTAGTTTCTGTTAATTCACTGTATTCAATGTTTGTGTCACTGGCTGATATACTCACGAACTCTTCCCCCTCCCGATGTTTTATAATATCCGACTTTATTTATAGTATACCAGATTTTATTCAAATAAGAGTAAAAATATATGGATTTTCTAAGAAAATGCAGTGACCGCTTTCCCTCCGGCAGACCGCCTTCCTTAAAGAATATCCAGCGGAATCTGCTTCCAGCCAAGCTTACCGCTGCTTTCTCTTGTCAGGATATTGGTATGGGTGAAGCCACAGGATATGGCTGTCGCCACGGCAATATCAAA
>CACXGS010000090.1 GCA_902767195.1 uncultured Lachnospiraceae bacterium
GCGCCAACGATACCTGTCTTAATGATCTTGCCTTCTTTTTCTCTCTGCTCGAGTTTCCAGTTCATGTTGAGCATAATGATAAATCCTCCTTATTGTTCTTATGCGTTGAGAAAAAGCAGCCCCCCGGGGGCCAAATATACGAATGATACCGAGGAGCTGTTTCTAAATATGTATTAATAGATTTCGATGCGGTCGCCCTCTTTAAGACTGCCCTTTGTCAGCATCTCACCTTCAAGCATGATACATCCGGGACGAAAAGCTTCGTCGCCGCCACCGAATGCCAGAGTACAATGACCCATCTCGCTGAGAGTAGACTGCACCTCATCACCTACTGCCGTGATAGTATAAACATTCTCACCGATGGTCATAATATCCCCTTTAACCGGAGGAGCAATCAGTTCTGCCTTAGCATGAAGAATAGCAAGCTCTGCCAGTTCCGGCGGTGCATCCTCATTAAAGATGATAACAAAGTTGAGAGCCAGTTCCGGCTCAAGGAATTCAAAAGCTTCCGGACCAAATCCGGTAATTTCTGCTGAATATTTCATGTTTTCCTCTTCTTTCTCCTAGAAAAGACCAATGCTGAATACATAAGCGATAAGAACGGAAACCGGTCCTGTAACCAGTCTGGAGAACAGAACTGCCGGCACACCAAACTCGATCGTCTCGGGCTCTGCCTCACCAAGAGATAAGCCTACCGGTACGAAGTCACCACCAACCTGTCCGTCGATCGCGAACAGAGCCGGAAGAGCATACTGTGCAGGAATAGCCTTTGTAGCAAACTGAGCACCAAGCAGAGTTCCTACTACCTGTGCAATAACAGCACCTGGTCCTAAAATGGGTGACAGGAATGGTAATGAACAGATAAAACAGATCAGCAGCATTCCGGGAAGGCTTCCGCAGAACGGTGCGATTGTATTGGCAATAACATTACCAAGTCCGCTGGCACTGATGATACCAAGAATCGTAGCGGTAAATGCCATGAAAGGAAGAATGTTCTTAATAACCATGTCGATGGTGTCACGACCAGCCTGGAAGAACTGTCCTACAACATATCCGACACCTTTACCGATCTTGGTAACGATGTTCTCACTCTTTCCTTCGTTGGCAGCAGCAATCTCTTCTTTCGCCTGCTGTTTTGTTTTGGGTCCATCGGAAGCGGGAGCAGCAGCTACTTTCTCAGGAGCAATGTACTCACCGGCATCACCGAGAACTTCGATATCTTCTACTTTTACATCTGATACATAAATATCTTCTGTGATAAACTGAGCCAGAGGTCCGGACTGTCCGACAGGAGTCAGGTTAACCGTATAGATACCCTTCTTCGGATAAACGCCGCATCTGGCTGTTCCGCCACAGTCAACAACTGCAACCATAACTTCCTCATCAGGAAGGTTGGTCTTCCAGCCGTCTACCGCCTCGCCGCCTGTAAGCTCTGCGATCGCCTGGGATACAGGATCAATTCCGCCGCCTGTAACGCTTAATACAGTGTGACATTTCTCAGTAGGAGTGATCACTAACGGGCCGCCCCAACCGGTTTTTCCTCTGTTGATTTTAATGGTTTTATACATATCGAGGCCCTCCCTATTAATTCGATGCATTGCCGCGGGTCAGCATAGCATAGATTCTCTCTGTTAACAGACCACGGATCAAGATGACGATAACACCAACGATAAAGTAACGTACAGCAAGGCCGCCGATCGAATAACCGGCCTCTTTCAGGCCATTGGCGATTCCGAGATATACGAAAAGCTCGCCGGCATTCGCATGCGGGAAAAGACCTGTAATGGGATGAACGAAACTTACACAGGCATCGTAATATGCCGGTTTATATTTCTCATCAACAAAACGTCCAAAGGTGTAACACATCGGGTTAGCAAGGAAGAAAACGGCCAGGATCGGGAGCAGAGTATAACGAAGAACTGCATATTTCGTAATCTTCTTCGCAAAGGTCTCAACCCGTTCTGTTCCGACCAGCTTGATAATCGAGTTAACGAATACCATAAGACAGACAACCTGCGGAATAATACCGGTTACCCATCCTGCAAAGGTTTCTCCACCAGCGGTAAACAAGCTGATAAAAGCCTCAGCTGCTTTTGAGATAAATTCCATAATACCCTCCTAAACTATTATGATTGACATTTGCCTTATATAAAACGTCTGTCACCGGACATCTGGGCCCTATATGTCCTTTGACCAGACTTTTATACCGAAATGAATCGATGAGAGAAATGTTTATTATTTCTTTTTTCCGTTTCTCTCTTCCATATATTTCTCCTGCTCTCTGGTGAGCTCCCTGTCCGTCAGCCTGACTTCCAGGGCCTCCAGCGCCCTCACATAGCCTTGATTGCGCCTGAATGTCTTCTTGTCAAATGTTTCCGTAATATCCAGAAAGTCATAAATGCTGGTCCCCACCAGCTTCTTGTCCATAAAAGTATCCACCGGATGAAATCTTGCCCAGACTCCAATTCCGTCCATAACTTCTGCGCCGGTAATGATCCCTTCACTGTCACATGCAATAATAGCTACATGTCCGTCCAGAAAACGTCCCCTTTTCTGACCGAGACCCACATTACCCAGCTTATGCATCCTGCGGACAGCTTTTTTGTAATTCTGTATCTGCAGAACCCCTCCCACAGACTGCAGGACAAGAAGGCCGAAGAGAATCAGCAGGGCAATCGAAATTCCCGATAAATGCATAAATAATACTCCTCCCGAGTAAATTCTCTGTTATTAAATCATATTCTTTATGAAAAGATTATAATATATCTGACAGTTTTTATCAACTATTATGTTCTGAGCATTTGCTTGAATTAAACAAACGTCAACGTAAATACTGACAAATGTTTTAGTTAATTAATTAACCATCCGTTATTGAGCAATTGTTTAAATATTCATCCATTAAGAACAAACAATCTGCAAATTATCATCTGCCGAAGGAATACTTTGTAATCAGTCCTCCTCATCGATCAGCTTTCTGGCACATTCCGCATTGGTAATCAGGACATTAATCAAATTGCCCTTGATGGCGCCTTTCACTGCATTCACCTTTCTCTCCCCGGTGGCGATTCCGATCTTGACCGGAATTCTCTTATAATCCTCCATGGGAATAGCGGCTACCCGGTCATTAAAATTGTGAAATGGCTCTGTATTTCCTTCTTTATCAAAGAACTGTAATGTAATATCCCCCACAGCGCCGGCCTTAGACAGTTCAAGAAGCTCCTGCCTGGTAGCGTAACCTGCCTTAATCAGGGTGTGGTCTTCCCCTTCGGGAAATCCGATTCCCACCACAGCTACATCAATCTTCTTGAATTCATCAAAAACAAAATTCACGGCTTTCTCCTGAAGGAAGTATCGGAGGACCTCTTTATCGGAAAAGATGGCCGGGGAAAGGAACTGTACATAAGTACCTCCGAACTTGTCGATAAATCTCCTGGCAATCTCATTTCCCTGCACATCCATACCGTCGATAGCACCATGGCTGATTCCGCCGACAATGGGAACACAAAGCAGGCTATGGAACTTCTTGAACGTTTTATTGGTCTGGAGAACACGGTTTAATGTCTGACCCATGGTGACACCGATCCGGTAACCCTCTTTAAGAAGACTGTACAGATAGTCTGCAGCCTGCTCGAAGATATAGGCAGCTGCCTCGCTTTTGGAATCCAAGACACTCTCCTCGACGATAACCACATCCTTGAGGGAGAACTTTGTCTCCAGCTTTCTCTCCAATTCTCCGTAGTTAAAGGCGGCCGGATTATGAATCTCAATCCGGACGATCCCCCGCTCTCTGCCATTCTGCAGCATACGGAGCACGGATGATCTGGACACTCCCAGATAGTCCCCGATCTCCTTTTGATTCATCTGGTCTTCATAATACAAACAGCATACTTTATATATAAGTCTGTCGTCATCCACTATCTTCTTCATAATCAGGCCTCCCCCGCAAGAATTCTCGCTGTATCATAATCTGTAAAAAGTGTTGTCAGAAGCCCTCCCTTTAAGGCTGCCTTTATGGCCTGAGCCTTATGAGTTCCATAGGCAAGGGCGATGACCTCCCTGGCATTCTTCCTCATGGCAGACAGGTCGCAGGCAACAACACGCCGGTTGAAATCGATATCAACCTCATCCCCGCCGCTGTCGATAAAGCGGAAAGCCACATCTCCTACTGCAGTGCTCTCCAGAATCTGCTGCCGGTCCTCTGTTGTCAGGTATTCATATTCCAGGACTCTGGAATGCTCCATGTCGCCGATTCCTACTAATATAATGTCAGCGTGTTCTCCCAGGTCGATAATCTCCCGGGTCATGGGATTGGACATCAGGACCTGATATTCATTCCGGTCAGCGCAATAGGCATTGGCATGAAGCAGCCGGCAGCCGGCTCCCAGTGCATTGGAGAGACGGTTGGCATTCACGTTACTGAGACAGTCCACATCAGAACCTGCCCCGCCGACCACAGGCACCACCGTGACATCCTTAAGCTGCATATCCACCACATGGTCAATCATTCTCGCAATGGATGTTCCCCAGCTGACTCCAAGGGTATCCTTCTGCCTGATATGGGAGATCAGATAATTGGCTGCCGCCACACTGAGGTTCATATAGTCCCCGGGAGCACCGGGACGAATCACTGATACATGATCGATCCGGTACATATTCATAATCTTCTGCTCCAGATCCGGTGATCCTGAAAGGGGTGAGTTCACCTCAATCCTTACGATATCCATCTCTTTTGCCTTCTTAAGGAGCTTGGATACCCAGGGTCTGGACACTCCCAGCCGGTCCGCAATCTCTTTCTGGGGCATATCATATAGATAATACATCTCCGCCGCAAGGGTCACTTTTCTTAATACATCATCTTCCTGAACAACTCTCATAATATATTCCTCTTTCTCCAGGCCTTGAGATTCTTCGTTCTCAAATCTTTTTCTGAGCTTATCATAACGCATATAAAGAAAAAAATCAAGTATAAATTACATATGTTAGTCACATTTGTAACCTCTAATAAAATTAGTTCTTGACAAATCCTGTTTTTAAGGTTATTATCAGAGCAAGAAGCAGGAAAACTAATTTTTAAGATACTCAACTAATTCACCTGACAAAGGCAAAGGAGTAAAAAAATGTCGAAAGCTAGAAGCCCGTTTTTAATTGTCAACCCGAAGTCCTACTTATATGGAAAAGAGAGCCTTGCCCTGGCAAAGGAAGTCGATCAGGTGGCCAAAGATGTCCCTGATCTGCAGATGTATTTCACATGTCCTTTCGCAGATATCCGCATGATCAAGGAAAACACCAGGTATCTTTCTGTTGTCGCGCAGTCCATGGATCCGCTGGTACCGGGAAGAGGAATGGGACACGTTCTTCCGGAGTCCCTGAAGGAAGCCGGCGCAGAGGGAGTTTTCCTGAACCATGCTGAGAATCAGAAGACCGTTGTAGATCTCTACAACTGTATCAAACGTGCCAAGGAACTTGATATGTTTACCGTTGTCTGTGCTGACAGTAAAGACGAAGCCAGAGCGGTTACCTGCCTGGGAGCAGATGTTGTCCTCGCAGAGCCGACAGAACTGATCGGAACCGGCCAGGTAGCAGATGACGCATACACCATCGAGATTGTAAAGGCTCTTCATGAGATTAACCCTGACGTCCTGATCATGATCGCTTCCGGCATCACCACTCCGGAGGATTGCTATAATGTCATCAAGCTTGGCGCCAACGGAACCGGCGGAACTTCCGGTATCCTGAACGCACCGTCACCCGCCCAGAGAGTACGTGACATGGCTGTAGCCATGGTGAAGGCAGCGAAAGAATTAGAGGAGGACAAATAATTATGGCAGTATATAAAGAGACAATCAAGTTAGTATCCCACGGTGGAACACCTTCATTCTTTAATGTAACTCCTCAGGTCAAAGAGGCCATTGCCAACAGCGGTATCCAGAATGGTATCGTTACGGTTATCTCCCCTCATACCACCTGTTCCGTATTCTTTGAAGAGTACGTTCACGATGTCATCGAAGACGGGACCGAGTTCCTTCAGATTGACCTGAACAACGCTCTGAAGACCCTTTTCCCTGATCAGACTGAGATGCCGCCGGAAGGCCATTATATGTATCCCGGCGAGGCACATTTTGTCGATGTGGAATCCTGGCCCAATGCAGCAGACTATCTTCCCGGAGGAGACAGAAGAGCCCTTCTGAACGCAGATGCTCACCTCAAGTCCACTCTGCTTGGTTCCAGCGCTACTCTTGAAGTAGATGAGGGCAAGCTCGGTGTCGGATCCACAGGTTATGTGTACTTCGTAGATTTTGACCGTGCCAAAGGCCGTCAGCGCAAATGTAAAATCATTGTCATCGGAGAATAATTCCGGATCAGAACCCTACAGGAAAGGAGATATATCATGTTAGTGAATTCCAGCATATTATTTAAGAAAGCTCAGGAAGGCCATTATGCCATTCCCGCCGCCAACTTCCTGGATATGGAAGGTATCAAGAATCATGTGAAAGTCGCAGAAGAATGCGGACTTCCTCTGATCATTGCCATCGCCGAGAGTCATCTGGGAGATAACATCACATTAGAGGATGCCGCTCTGGTAGGCAGAAAATATGCTCAGGAAGCCGGTGTACCGATCGTTCTTCACCTGGATCACGGCGAGAGTATAGAGACCTGCAAAAAGGCCATCGACCTTGGTTTCACATCCGTTATGATCGACGCTTCCATGAAGAGTTTCGAAGAGAATGTTGCTACAACCAGAGAAGTTGTTGAGTATGCCCATGCCCGCGGTGTCACTGTAGAAGCTGAGATCGGACATGTAGCCAGCAACTTTAATGAGAATGACAAAGAGACCTTATATACAACTCCGGAAGAGGCAGCTAAGTTTGCAGAGGAGTCCGGCTGTGACTCTCTGGCTATCTCCATCGGAACAGCTCACGGTGTATACAAGGCAAAGGCAGTTCCGGAGATCAGCTTTGAGGCTCTTGCAGGAATTCGCAAAGCCACCAATGTTCCGCTGGTACTTCACGGTGGATCCGGATCCGGAGATGACAACCTGAACCGCTGTGCCAGAGAAGGCATCAGCAAAGTGAATATCTTCACTGATCTGTACCTCGCTGCCATGAAGTCTGCCGAGGAATCTGGAGCAAAGGATTACAGATCCCTGCGCACAGCTCTTCAGAAGGGCATGAACGAGTGCCTGAAGCACTACTTTAAGGTATTCGAGACGAAATAATAACAGGATTCATTTTCGATATGAATCTGCATTGATAATAAACTGGAGGTTCTCTCGGGGGCCTCCTTTTTATGATTATTCCCTGATTTTTGAACAATGTTTCCTTGTTGCCTAACAGAACCGGTGTTATAATAGGGTCAATCAAGGAAAAGGAGGTACTACTGAACATGAACAACAAGATAAAAAGATTTATCACCTGTCTCCTGGCTGCAGCTATGGTTCTTTCCATGGCAGCCTGCGGCTCAGCCGGCGA
>CACXGS010000091.1 GCA_902767195.1 uncultured Lachnospiraceae bacterium
TCAGCTCGGAATCGTCAATATTGATGGTACCCACCAGGCAGGGCTGTCCTTTGGCATTGGAAGTCTTGATCTCATTGATCACCGCTTTCAGCTTTTCTTTCTTTGTCATGTAAATGGAGTCATCGTGATCCACACGGATCATGGGCATATTAGTGGGAATCTCCACGACGTCCATGCCGTAGATGTCCATGAACTCCTTGTCTTCTGTCATGGCGGTACCGGTCATTCCGGCCTTCTTCTCGTATTTGTTGAAGAAGTTCTGGAAGGTGATGGTAGCCAGAGTCTTCGACTCTCTCTTGACCCGTACATTCTCCTTGGCCTCGATCGCCTGATGGAGACCGTCGGAATAGCGGCGGCCCGGCATGATACGGCCGGTAAACTCGTCGACGATCAGTACTTCATCGTCTTTTACCACATAGTCCTTGTCCCGGAACATGAGATTGTGGGCCCGGAGTGCCAGGATAATGTTATGCTGGATCTCCAGATTATCCGCGTCAGCCAGGTTGTCGATGTGGAAAAACTGCTCCACCTTCTTAACACCCTCTGCGGTAAGCATTACGTGCTTCTCTTTCTCATTGACCAGGAAATCACCGTCTTCCTCAATATCGATACCCATAATGGCATCCATCTTTGAGAGTTCTCCGTCAGAAGATCCTCTCTTCATCTGTCTTGCAAGATGGTCACAGGCCTTGTAGAGATCTGTGGACTTTCCGCTCTGGCCGGAAATGATCAAAGGTGTTCTGGCCTCATCGATCAGGACGGAGTCTACCTCATCCACGATGGCATAGTGAAGATCTCTCTGAACCAGATCCTTCTTATAAATAACCATGTTATCTCTAAGGTAGTCAAAACCAAGCTCATTGTTGGTTATATAGGTAATATCGCAATTGTAGGCAGCCTGTCTCTCCGGATTATCGTAGCTGTTTAAGATCACACCTACGGTAAGTCCCAGGAATTCATGGACCTTCCCCATCCAGGCGGCATCACGGCCTGCCAGGTAATCGTTGACAGTAACTATGTGGACGCCCTTGCCTTCCAGAGCATTCAGATAAGCCGGCAGGGTGGATACCAGAGTCTTACCTTCACCGGTCTTCATCTCGGCGATTCTTCCCTGATGGAGAACGATTCCGCCGATCAGCTGAACCCTGTAATGCTTCATCCCGATGGCCCGGTCGGCCGCCTCACGGACAACGGCAAATGCTTCCACCAGAAGATCATCCAACGTCTCTCCGGCAGCAAGCCTTTCCTTAAACTCTGCAGTCTTCCCCCGAAGCTCCTCATCCGTCAGCTTCTGCATGGATTCATCAAGGGCTTCAATGGCATCGACATATTTTATGATACGTTTTATCTCTCTGTCACTTTTCGTTCCGAATATGGAATTCATCAGTCCCATATACAATAACCTCCTGCATAAATATTATATAAAAATGGTAATCTTTTCCAATTAGGCATAGCATGCAAATTATATTATATCATCATAATATTCTTATTTCAAGCATTTATAGGCCGGAAAGCAGGACACAGAATAAGCTGCCGCACCAGACAGTACGGCAGCCCATATATTATATTCGTATTCTATTCTTGGGACGGGCAAACACTTCTAGAACTCCGGCTCAATCAGGCCGTAAGTTCCATTCTTCCTGCGGTAGACCACATTGACCTCAAAGGTCTCTGCGTTGCGGAATACAAAGAAATTATGTCCGAGCAGTTCCATCTGGACGCAGGCTTCTTCGGCATCCATAGGCTTGATGGCAAATCTCTTGCTCCTGGTGATCTTCACAGTCTCGTTGGAATCCACGTCCTCCTCCAGGAACTCCTCTGTAAATGTGCCGACACCCTTGCCGTGGCTGGAGATCTTGGTCTTGTACTTGCGGACCATACGCTCCAGCACGTCCACAACCATATCGATGGATGCATACATATCCTTGCTGGTCTGTTCCGCCCTTAATATATGGCGCTTCATCGGGATCGTTGCCTCAACGGTCTCTTCTTCTCTCTGAATGCTTAAAGTTACCTGAACTTCTGTCTCCGGAGTAAAGAACTTATCCAGCTTGCTGAACTTATCATATACTGCCTGTTTCAAACTGTCAGATACCTCGAGATTCTTACCGTAGATGATGTATTTCATACGATCACGCTCCTTTTTTTCTTTATGCCATTATTATATCAAGGATATCAGTTCATGGCAACACTAATTCCACCGACATCCGGCCGGATTTCCAATCTGTTCTGTTCCTGAATTCGCAAAATTATTTGAATATTCAGAGCAATATCTAAATACATTTTTCCGGTGATTTTTATGAAGTTCTGCAATATCCCACAAAACAAACGTTTCGGCTTGACGGTATTTTCCCTCCACATCTTCTGCCATATTTCCTGTGGATAATGTGGATAACTTAGTGGATAACTGAATAATGCGGTAAAAAGACCCTTTCTTTTGGTGGATAACTTCGGTTATTTATCCACCGAATACACATTCCCCTATGGAAATCATTGGAAAAGGCCTTTGAAAATCAGCAAAGTGCACAAATCGAATCATTCAACCCTTTCTTTCAATTTCAAAATATTCGGAATCTTCTTACAATATTCAGCAAACACACTGACAAGTTCAGTCACTCAGGTCCGCCAGAATGGCCCCTGCCGCTATGGCGAAGTCACTCAGGTTAAAAACCAGCCTTCCCGGAAGCTGGCCGGGAAGTTTGGGAAAACGGATGTAGTCGGTCACCGAACCTGTCATCAGACGGTCCCCCAGATTGGAAAGGCCGCCGCCGGCTGCAAGGGCGAGGCCGATCCCTTTCATCGACCAGGGCCTCTTGCGGGAATCCCTGAGCAGATTCCACAGTACCGCAAGAATCACGGCCGAACTCATGGAATTGATGAGAGCGTCTTCTCCCTCCAGCATTCCTCCGGCCATTCCTTTATTTTCCAGGAGCTGGATCTTGACGGGCCTCTCCCCCTGGTCTCCAAACTTCTTCACATAATGTCTGGCAGCCTTCTTTCCGGCACAGTCCGCTGCCAGAACCGCTGCCATGATACCCGGATACAATTTCCTGCTCATATTTCTCCTCCCATTCCGATCAGAATCTCTCTGTATGAAAAAATTCCTATGGCTCTAAAAATCTTTCATCCACTTCCATGGAGTCAATAGAATACTGAAACAGAGGCTCTTCTCCCTCAAAGGAGATAGGGACCAGTGTAAAGGTCGCCTCACAGAGAACACCTTTATTCTTCAGATCCCGAAGCTCTGCCGTGACTTCATAGCCGTCTTCTGTCTCAACGACACCGATAATGGCAACTCCCAGATCCGTCAGGTCCGCTTCCTTAAAAGAATAGGGGTATTCATCAGAATCATTGATCCGGGCATAGTCTTTGTCTTCATTGATCTCCGGAGCTTCCGTCATCTGGGTTCCGTAGGAGTTAAAAAGGGTGGAAGCATAAAGGGTAAAAATCTCCTCAGAGACCGGATAATATCCCTCTCCCTCCTTTTCCTGCCCCTCTTCGCTGTAGTTGGGGACCAGAGTGGTAAGAACACTCATGGGATAGAAGAAAGAATCATAGTTGATGGAGGCATCCGACTCTGTCTCTCCCGTAAAATAAGGCAGATGCTTCTCATAAGCCCCCATCAGGAGAGCCCAGATCGGATAACGCATATTCTCGGCTCCCTGGGGCAGATCGACCTCCGCCGCCACCGCCGGTTCCATGCCGTTATCTTCCACATCGATGGTATTTTCTTCCCAGGATGTCGTAGCCTCGCCGGATTTGTTCCTGGAACTGCGGCAGCCACCCGCCAGGAGGACCAGAATCATCAGTCCGCACAAACAGGCCAGCCATTTTCCCCTTCCACTCACTCTGCTTTCATATTTCATCATATCCACTCCTTTATCAGCCTTCGATGACAGTATAACCTTTATCTGTAAAGTACCTGCGGATCTCTTCCCGGTCTGCTTTCACCGACCCCTGGGCGAAGACAGGCTTTCCGCCGCCTCTTCCATTCAGTTCCCGGTTCATATCCCTGACCAGATCCCGGATATCTCCTTCTCTGATTCCCAGAGCATAACGGTAACCTTCCCGGTCGTCTCCGGAAAAAACAGCACCGGTTCCCGTGATATCATCAAGGATCCCGTCCGTACATTTCCGGATCATGGCAGAATCCAGTCCCGGAGCCAGCAGAACTACATTTTCGGCTCCCCTGCATTTTTCCGTCAGAAAAGCCAGGGTTTTCTTCTGCTCCCGGATCAGTTCTCCCTTCAGTTCATAGATCTCCTTAAGAAGCCGGTCCACTGCCTCCCGGGTCTCATAATCCTTGGCGGAAAGAAGGGTCCCGATCCCGGAATTCTCCCTCACATGAGTGTTCATATACTCAAAAGCCCTCCTGCCTGATAGCATCTCGATGCGGACACCCTCCCGGAACTTTTTACAGGAAATGATCTTGACCAGTCCGATCTGACCGGTGGTCTCCACATGCAGACCACAGCAGGCACACAGGTCAGCTCCCGGAAAAGACACCAGCCTGACCTGGCCGGTCAGCTCTTTTTTGCTGCGGTAATCCAGGCTGATCCTCTCCTTCTCATCCGGATAGAGAATCTCGGTCCGGCGGTCTGTCCAGATATACTTGTTCACCTTCTCCTCCAGCCTGGCAATCTGGTCCATATCCAGAATCCCGGAAAGGTCGATGGTGATAAACTCTGTCCCCATATGGAAGCCGACATTGTCATAACCATACTCCTCGTGGATCATTCCGCTGACGATGTGCTCCCCGGAGTGCTGCTGCATCAAATCAAAGCGATACTCCCAGTCAATCTCCCCCCGAATCTTTGTCCCCGGTTCCACCGGCCCGGAGACTGTGTGGACGATGCCGTCTCCCGCCTCCTGAACATCTTCTACAGTAAGGGCCCTGTCCTTAACACAAATCACTCCCCGGTCTGCAGGCTGCCCGCCTCCTTCCGGATAAAAAAGAGTACGGTCAAGCTCCAGCAGATAACCGGCATCCGACCTTGTGCAGGCCACCACCTCCGCTTCAAACTCTCTCTGGCAGGGATCTTCATAAAAGAGCCGTCTTGTTTGCATGATTGAAATCCTCCTGTTAGTAATCTTCCGTATCATAAGAAAGGGCAATACAACAA
>CACXGS010000092.1 GCA_902767195.1 uncultured Lachnospiraceae bacterium
AATCCAGCGACGATCATGACGGATCATGCCATTGCGGATAAGGTATATATGGAGCCGCTGACTCTCCAGTATATGGCAAGAATCTGCCGCTACGAAAGGCCGGATGCCATCCTCCCGGGCATCGGCGGCCAGACAGGGCTGAACCTTTCTCTTTTGCTTTACGAAAAAGGAGTCCTTGATGAATGTGAGATTGAGCTTCTGGGAACCGACGTGGAAAGTATCCGGAGGGCAGAGGACAGAGAACAGTTTAAAGAACTTTGCCAGGAGCTTGGAGAACCGGTAGTACCCTCGGCTATTGCCAATTCGGTGGAAGAAGGTCTTATGGCGGCAGACCGGATCGGGTACCCGGTCATACTCAGACCGGCTTTTACTCTTGGGGGGACTGGAGGGGGATTTGCCACCAATGCGGCAGAAATGGAAAACAAAATGAAAACTGCCCTTTCCCTCTCGCCTGTGGGGCAGGTGATTGTGGAAAAAAGCATCAAAGGCTTCAAGGAAATAGAATATGAAGTAATACGGGATGCCAATGACACAGCAATTACCATCTGTAATATGGAAAACCTGGACCCGGTGGGTATACATACCGGGGACTCTGTCGTTGTGGCCCCCAGTCAGACTTTAACCAATAAAGAATATCATATGTTGAGAGACAGTGCCCTGAAAATTATTCGGGCGCTCAAGGTGAAAGGGGGCTGCAATGTCCAGTTTGCCCTAGATCCGCAGTCCTTTGATTATTATGTAATAGAAGTAAATCCCCGGGTCTCCAGGTCATCTGCCTTAGCTTCCAAAGCCACCGGATATCCCATCGCCAGGGTATCGGCCAAGATTGCAGTAGGTCTGGATCTTGATGAGATTCCTCTGGCCAACACACCGGCAAGCTTTGAACCGGCACTGGACTATGTTGTGACAAAGATGCCGAGATTTCCTTTTGACAAGTTTACTCTGGCTTCCAACGTCCTGTCCACACAGATGAAAGCCACCGGAGAGACCATGGCCGTGGGACGGACCATGGAGGAAAGTCTGCTGAAGGCAATCCGTTCTCTTGAGGATGGAAAGAATCATATTCATCTGGAAAAGTTCGATATAAAGAACCTTTCCGGCAGAAGGGGAGAAGAAGGACGGAAAGAAGCGGTGGAAAAGCTTCTTACCTATATCGAAGAGGGAACCGATGACCGGATTTATGCGATATCCGAGCTTCTGTGGCTTGGTGCGGACAAGCAGGCCATTTATTTCAGAACCGGAATCGATATGTTTTTTCTTGATGCTATCCAGAGGATTGTTGATTATGAGAAAAAACTGGAGGGAGCCATACTGAGCAGGGATCTTCTATATGAGGCAAAGCGGATGGGATTCTCCGATTCCTACATTGCGGAGCTTACCAAAGATACAGAAACACACGTTAGAAAATTGCGGGAAGAATACGATATTTACCCTGTTTATAAAATGATCGACACCTGCGCCGGAGAATTCGAGAGCTATGTGCCTTATTTTTATTCCACCTATGAAGAGGAGAACGAGTCTCTGGTGTCGGACAATCAAAAGATTATTGTTCTCGGATCGGGACCGATCCGTATCGGGCAAGGCGTGGAATTTGATTATTCTACCGTACACGCGATCAAGACGATTCGTGAGACCGGGTATGATGCCATCGTGATCAATAACAATCCGGAAACCGTTTCCACAGACTATACCACAGCGGATAAACTATATTTTGAGCCGCTTACTGTGGAGGACATCATGAATATCATCCATCTGGAGAACCCTCTGGGAGTTATCACTTCTCTGGGAGGTCAGACGGCAGTGAATCTGGCAGGTCCTTTGAAAGAGTGTGGTGTCAGAATTATCGGGACTTCTCCGGAAGCGATCTTTAAGGCAGAGGACAGAGATGCCTTTGATCATCTGATCCGCAGCCTGCGGGTTCCTCATCCGGAAGGACTTGCCGTAACAAACATTGAGGATGGAATTCTGGCAGCGGAAGGGATCGGGTATCCTGTGCTGGTAAGACCTTCCTTTGTGCTGGGAGGCCGGGCTATGGAGATTGTCGCCAACCGCGACATGCTCATAAAATATCTGGAAAGTGCTGTGGCAGTAGATAAGGACCGGCCGGTTCTTGTTGACAAATACATTGCAGGCAAGGAAGTGGAGATCGATGCCGTCTGTGATGGTGAGGATGTGTTTCTTCCCGGCATTATGGAACTGGTCGAGCGTACAGGAGTTCATTCCGGAGACAGTATCAGCGTCTATCCGCCTTATTCCATTTCGGATACTGTGAAAGGGACCATCCGGGAATATACAAAAAAACTGGGGCTGGGACTGGGAATCATCGGATTATATAATATCCAGTTTATCGTGGATCAAAAGGACAATGTATACATCATCGAAGTCAATCCCAGGGCATCGAGAAGCGTTCCTTTCCTGTCAAAATCTACGGGAATCCCTCTTGTTGACATTGCGACAAAAGTGATGCTGGGAATCTCACTGAAAAAACAGGGGATAAAGGAAGGCACAGGGGATAAAAAGGAATACTGGTATGTAAAAGCACCGGCTTTTTCATTTGAAAAGCTTAACGGAATGGATGCCTATCTTTCCCCTGAAATGAAATCGACCGGGGAAGCCATCGGCTATGATACAAGTCTGAACAGAGCACTTTACAAAGCGCTTCAGGCTTCCGGCGTCAAGGTAAAGGAGTATGGTACTGTTTTGTTTACTCTGGCGGATGAGGATAAAGAGGAGGCACTTCCTCTGGTCAAAAGATTCTATGAGCTTGGTTTTAATATTGAAGCCACTGCAGGCACAGGAGAGTATCTGAAAAAGCATGGAATCAGGACCAGGATCCGGGGAAAACTTACGGAAGGAAGTGACGAAATCCTCAGGTCCATCCGGGCGGGGTATGTCAGTTACATTATTAATACCAGGGCTGTTCTGTCAGGAATTCACTATAAAGATGGCGTAGAGATCCGGAAATGTGCTATCATGAACGGAGTAACAATGTTTACGTCACTGGATACAGCAGGGATTCTGCTTGATGTTCTGGAAGATATTTCACCGCGGATCTCCGTGATCTGAGAGGATGTTAAAGAGGAGGAAACAGTAAATGGAATTTTCATATGATGAAGTGATGGATTATATCGAAGAGGAAGATGTGAAATTCATACGGCTGGCTTTCCGTGATGCCTACGGGATTCAAAAAAATATTTCCGTCATGCCAAGAGAGCTAAAAAAAGCATTTTCTGAAGGGTCGGCTGTCAGTATAAGACAGATTGCCGGATATGAAGAGTGTTCCACCACCTCTCTTTATCTGAAGCCGGATACGGAAACCCTTGCCATCCTTCCCTGGAGACCGGACAGTGGTAAGGTGCTCCGCATTTTCTGCGATGTGTTTACACCGGAAGGAAAGGAATACGAAGCTGACACCAGAAATATTCTGAAAAAGGCTGTTCGCAAAGCCGAGGAACAGGGGATCCGCTTCCGTTTCGGAACAGAATCAGAGTTCTATCTTTTCCGGAAGGATGAAGAGGGGAATCCCACAAAGATTCCTTATGACCAGGCCGGCTATATGGATATTGCTCCCGAAGACCGGTGCGAAAATGTGCGGCGTGAGATTATATTGACCATCGAGAGCATGGGACTGACACCGGAGAGGTCTCACCATGAGAAAGGACCTGGCCAGAATGAAGTGGACTTTCACTATGCAAGACCTTTAAAGGCGGCAGACCAGATGACTACTTTCCGAATGGTGGTTCGCACGGTAGCAGACCGGTATGGCCTGGTCGCCGACTTTTCACCTCTTCCCCTTCCTGATATGCCCGGAAACGGCTATCACATTAATCTTTTTGCAGAGGACCTGGAGGGGAACGACGTTGCCAGGTATGCCGCAGCGGGCATCATAGAAAAGATCAGGGATATTACTATTTTCCTGAACCCGACGGATGCCTCCTATCAGAGACTGGGAAACAGCAGCGCGCCTGACCGGATTGACTGGTCAAGTGCCAGGGATTCGGAGCTCATGTATATCGAGAATTGTCAGGGAATGACACGGGCAGAGATCCGTTCTCCGGATGCGGGAAGCAATCCTTATCTGATTTATGCCCTTTTGATCCATGCTGGTTTATCCGGAATTGAAAGGAAACTTGCCCTCCCTGAGGAAAAGAAAGAAGAAGCCCTGCTCCTGCCCTCTTCCAGGAAAGAAGCCGCCAAACTGGCGCGGGAGAGTCAATTTGTTAAAAGTATCGTTCCGGAGGGAATCATTCGTGCATATACCAGACAGTGAGGAGGACTATTAATGCCGATTAACAGAGACGTACAACACTCCATACTCATCGTCTCCGCATCGGAGCAGTTTGTTGCCCTCGTAAAGAAATCACTGAAGAATTGCATCACCATAGATTCCAGAAAAAGCGGGGCTCTGGCAAGAAGGGCTGTTCTTGAGAAAAGCTATGATCTTGTTGTGATCAACATTCCACTGACTGATGAGACGGGAGAAGAACTGGCACTGGATATTGCAGAAAGAAGCGATGCTTCGATACTGATGGCGGTGCCCAGAGAAGTCTATGACTTTGCCATGGAACATGTAACAGACCGCGGAATTATTGTACTGCCCAAGCCGGTATCCGGGACAGCCATCGACAGAGTTCTCCGGTTGATGGCAGCAATTCAGAACAGGATTCATCGATTGGAGAAAAAGAACCGAAGACTGGAAGAAAAAATGGAAGAGATTCGAACCGTCAGTAAGGCTAAGTTATGCCTTGTGGAAAGGAAGGGAATGACGGAGGATGAAGCTCATCGTTTTATCGGGAGACAGGCGATGAATAACGGAGTATCCCGAAAGATAATTGCAGAAAGAATACTTGAGGATATGGGATTGTAAACATAGTATTAAGGGGGGCGATTGCCCCCCCCCTTTTATTTTTCCATATTTTCCAGCATCTTAAGGACAATGCTGCTTGAATGATCCGCGGCAATATCTCCCATATTTGTATAGCTCTCGTGGGCTTTTCCGTCTGCCTTATCAGACAGGGCACGAATTACAACAAAGGGGACATCGTATTTGATGCAGACAACAGCAATCGCCGCGCCTTCCATTTCGCAGGCGTATGCATTGAATTGCTTCTGCAGCAAGTTCACATATTCCTCGGAAGCAATGAATTGATCACCGCTGGCGATGGTTCCTTTGAAGGAATGCTCTTTTCCTACCACCTCGCATGCGGCATTATAGGCAAGGTCAACGAGGGTGGGATCACATTTGTAATGTTCTCCGTTCTCAGGGTTTCCTGCGGGATCTCCGCCAGTCCATACAAAACCATCGTTTGTCAATAATCCATAATCATGTTGTATGAGGTCGGTTGCGATCACTTCGTCCAAAACCTGTGTTTCGTCGGCAACACCTCCTGCAATGCCGGTAAAGATTACCTTTGAGACAGGATATTTGTCCAGCATTGTTGTGATTGCTGATGATGCCCGGACCTTGCCAATGCCGGCTTTCGTAATGATCACCGGCTGGTTTCGCAGCGTGCCCACATGATACTTTGTATCTCCATTAGTGTCTACGTGATCAATCTTCGCTTCTGAGAGCAGTAATTTTATTTCGTTGTCCATTGCGGAAATAATGCCGATATATTTTTCCTGTGCCACTTCCTGTGTCGATTCCTGACTTGTGTCCGGTTTTGCTTTTTGGCTGCCGCATCCGGTCATTATGGTCAGCACAAAAGCCATAAGGGCCATAATGATCAGCCATCGTTTCATTCGGGTTTCTTTTTTCAAGATTCTGTACCTCCTTTTTAAGTCGCCTATATGAATTAAATATATCCTATTCCCGATTTCTTTTCAATGCTCTAATCTTTCCTTGTAAGGGGTATCGTTGAAATGTATAATGAATCATTGAAGGAGGATTCTAACAATGAGCATAAAAAGAGATAAAAGACGGTACAGGCTTTCTGTTATTGCAGGCACGTTTCTGCTGATCTGTTGTGTTCTGCTGTCGGCCTGCGGGAAAAATGAGGAGAAAACCAAAGTACGGGTTCTCATTATACCGAAGTTTGAAATCGGCGAGATCAGCGGGGATTTCCCTGGCGAAGCACAGCTGTTTTATGATCGTTACTGCTCCGGCTGCGAAGAAATAGAAATCCCGAATTCTCCGTCTGCCGCTCAGTTTTACATGAATGAAGGAAATGGTGTGGGGCTGTTGATTACCGACTCCGGGAAAACAGCAGCCAATCTTTCTCTGATGTCACTGCTTTCCTGGGACTCTTTTGATTTCTCGGATACCACGATTGTTTCCGTAGGGTGTGCCGGTGGAAGTGAAGGCTATTGTACCTTTGGCGATGTGGTTGTGGTCACCAGCGCATGTGATTTTGACCTCGGGCACCGGGCAGATTCCCGGGAACTGAGTGGTAAGAATAATGGTCTGACCTGGTTCCCTGACGATTCTTTTATCAAATATTCCAGCAAGCAGTTAAATGCAGATCTTTCGGAAAAAGTCTATCAACTTGTAAAAGACTGTCCCATGCGTACGACAGATGATGTGCGCAAAGTTCTCGAAGAGAATTTCCCCGGTGAGAAATGGGCATTAAGAGAACCTTGTGTCTTAAAGGGAACTGCTGTAACGGGAGATTGTTTCTGGAAGGGCAGGGCGAACCATGACAATGCCAGCTATATAGTGGAGCATTATGGATGTCCCGATCCCTATGCTGTCACTGAGATGGAAGAGACGGCCATCATGAATACGGCAGAGTGCTTTGGTTTGCAGGACCGGGTCATTTCCTTACGTGTTTCTGTGAATCTGGATACCTTTTTAAAAGGAGAAAGCCCGGAGAAGCTCTGGCTCGTCCGTTCGGATTACAACAAAAAAGTGTCAGAAGAAAACAGTGAGACAATCGACTGCTTTGAACCTTCCATGGAAAATCTTTTTGATGTGGGACAGATTGTGATTGAGGCTATTCTGGCCGGGGAGCTGTAATAGTTATTTTTTATTTTTTTAAATAGACTTGCATATTTTTGTAAACAATCCAGGTACACGATTTCCCTGCAATATGATAAAATATTGGCATATAACGGCTGAAATCTCCACATTTCAGAGGTATATTATAACTTCTTGGCACAATGCTTAGAAAAGGAGGATTAATTATGAAAAAATGGTTTTCATTATCCCTGGTCACCCTGTTCGTTCTGTCAGTGGTTATACTGACTTCATGCGGCAGCGGTGGCAGCGATGCTGATCTTTCGGACAGCAAATACGTAGGTACGTGGAAGGCAACGAGTATTATAATGGGAGATGAGTATGAGGAACTGGAAGAGGAATATGTTTTGACCCTGAAAGAGGATGGGACCGGAACTCTTACAGGAGGAGAGGAAGAAACCAGTAATTTTAAATGGAAGCCTGTTGATGGCGGATTTAAAACCAGTGGTGATGTGAAGACTAAATTCACAGATGACGGGGAAGAAATAAAGACCAGTATTCTAGGTGCTACTCTTGTTTTTGAAAAACAGTAATGTTTAGCTGCATCAGATAATAATGAAGGTATGTATGGAGATCAGGAATCAGATTCAACATAAGCTCAAACCATATTTGCAGGCGCTCCCTGATATGATCATTTACCAGATCGCCACCAAGGCTTTGCTTGGTGTTTGGGTGTTTTTCCTTGGAAAGGTATTTCAGTTTTTGCTGAAAAGCAGTGGCAAAGTGGCCGTAACCTCCGGGGATTATCAATTCCTGTTTACGACATGGCAGGGATGGATCATCTTATTGCTGGGCTTCGGCTCACTGTTTTTATATGTAGCCTTTGATATCAATTGTATGATTATACTGAGCAGAGAGCTGGTTAACGGCCGGAAATGCCCGCTTAAGAAATGCGTGAAAGAAGGGTTTTCCTCGATTAGGAAGCTTTTTAACATCCGGGGAATCCTGGTCGTTCTTTACATTGCATTTGTTTCACCGATTCTCGGAACAGGCATTTCAATTTCTCTGACGAAAGGATTATATATTCCGACTTTTATTTCGGCATTTATTAAAGACTCGGTACTCTATTCTGCCCTGGCGGGTTTTGCTGCCCTTCTCTTTCTGTCGGTAGGTATTGCAAATCTTTATATACTGCATGGTATATTCATTGATGATTTGCCGGTGGGTGAAGCGGGAAAACAATCCTCAGCGATCATAAGGGCAAACTGGAAAGATTATCTCAAACAAAATATCCTCTGCCTCCTTACGATTGGAGGGACGATTGCCGGGATTGCCGTTGTTTTCCTTTTCATTCCGCTTAAACTGATCAGTATCCTGCCGCTGCCGGGTTCCGTCAGTCGGGTTTTGATTATTATCTTCGTGATTGCAGGGGTAGTCATTTCGGCCCTTATCGATCTGGTCTGTATACCAATGTACATCATGAAAATGACTCAGCTTTATTACTCTTATAAACAGGGCAGAGAATTCGAGTGCAAAGAGATTTACAGAGAAAAGCATGGCAGCCATAAATGGGTTGCCGCCATTGCGACAATCGCTGTGATCCTAATCGTGTTCCTGACCAATGAACACTTTGATGAGCTCTTTCCGCTGGAATCTAATGTCGCTATAATAGCTCACCGCGGTGGCGGAGATGAGGGAAAAGAGAATACTCTGTCGGGCCTTGACGCGGCATGGAAGCTGGGAGCCTACGGAAGCGAGATAGACATTCAGAGAACAAAAGACGGATATTATGTCATTAATCATGACAATTCCTTCAAGCGTGTGGCCGGAGATAAAAGGAAGCCGAAGGATATGACACTGAAAGAAATCAGACAGTTGTCCATTGATGGAGAACCCATCCCGACTTTTGAAGAGATGCTCCGTGCCAGCAAGAACAAACTGGTGTTGTTTGCTGAGCTTAAGGGAAGTACGGCTGATCAAAAGATGGCTGAAGATGTCGTCAGACTGATCAAGGAATATGGGATGGAAGACCAGTGTGTGGCAATTTCATTGAAATATGATGTGATTGATTATATAGAGACAAAATACCCTGAAATCCAGACGGGATTTCTGACCTTTGCGACATTTGGCAAAACGGCTGCTCTCAATTGCGATTACCTGGCACTTGAAGAAGAATCGGCAAGCACAGATACTGTGAGAGCTATTCACATGGAAGGTAAGAAGGCGCTGGTATGGACGGCAAATGAGAAAGGATCCCAGCGGTATTTCCTCTGCTCGCAGGTTGACGGCATAATTACAGATAAGGTGAGTCAGGCAAGGGAACTTGTCGAAGAGTTGAAGAAGAGAAATGACCTTGACAGGATGATCGATAAGGTGAAAACCATCTTCTAGAATCCTGACAAAGTCGAGAAAGAATAAAATATAAAAAAGAGACAAAGGCGTCCTGGGAAATAATCACCAAGACGCCTTTGACTTA
>CACXGS010000093.1 GCA_902767195.1 uncultured Lachnospiraceae bacterium
CGTTGACGATGTAAAAGATGATCCCAAGCATGAGGTTATCTTCTCCGGACATGCCGTTCCCAAACATCTTGACATGGAAGGCCTGGCCTATGCGACAGGTGTTGCACTGAGATGGTGGAGAGATGTATACGGAGCACCTGAAGTTGCAGTTGCTGAAGCATGTGGCAAAGACCCCTATGATATCATCTGTATGGAGGCTGAGAAATCTCCGGCAGGAAGCCAGGGATACATTTTCTTCCCATTCTTCTCCAGCCAGGTAACACCATATTATGAGGACACAGCCCGCGGCGGATCTCTGGGAATTTCTCTGACACATAACCGTGCAGATATGGCCAGAGCCGTTCTGGAAGGCGGAGCTTACGAGCTTCGTATGATCGTAGAGGCTATGGAGCGTGTTATGGGACATCCATTTGATGTAATCCGTCTTTCCGGCGGTGGTTCCAGATCACCTCTGTGGAGACAGATTCTTGCCGATGTATTCGGACGTCCCGTTCAGACCCTGGCACAGTCCGACTGTGGTGTTCTGGGTGCAGCCATCCTGGGCGCAGCAGGAGCCGGTGTCTTTGAGTCCCTTGAAGATGCTGTCAATGCCCTGGTAGAGCCCTCAGCCATGATCGAGCCCAACGAAGATAACAGAGAAGTATACAATGATATGTACGGAATCTTCAAAGATGCCTTCCTGGCATGGAGAGACGCAGATATCTACAACCGTCTGAATGCAGCATGCGAGAAGCATTATAACTAAGATCTGGAGTGATGATATATGGGTGGAGTAAAATATGCTCATACCAATTTGAACGCAAGGGACTGGAAGAAGCTCTCCGAGTTCTACAAGTACGTGTTCGAATGTAAATCTCTCGGCAAACTGAGAGACAACAAGGGGGAATGGTTTGAAGTGCTGACCGGTCTTCCCGGTGCCCGGGCGGTAGGTGAGCATATCGGCCTTCCGGGATTCCCCGACGGAGAAGGCCCCACAATCGAGATCTTTTCCTATGACATACCGGAAGATGTCGGCCCGCTGCCGATCAACGGATACGGTTTTTGTCATCTCTGCTTTGATGTGGATAATCCTGATGAGGTCTATGAGAGACTCATCGAGGCCGGCGGCACCATAGCCGGAGAGAAGATTGTCCGTTATTATCCTGAACGGGATGGCTCCAATATTATTTATTACTGCAGAGATCCCGAAGGAAACGGAGTGGAGATCAGGAAATTCTATCCCGGAGTGGACCTGACCAAGGAACCCGGTATAACCGGCAGACTGTTCTACGGGGATACAACCCTGAGGTAACAGACTGTCTGCTTCCTATAGAGCCGGAAGGCTGAAGGCAGCACCATATTACAAGAAAAGGCCGTCGCACTATTTTCAGTGCGGCGGCCTTGATTACTGGTCGATAAAAAATATGATGTCTTTTAATAGATGATGACCGGATATCCTGCTTCTACGTGATCCCAGATGGTCTTAGCCATGGAGAAGGGAAGATTCACGCAGCCGTGGGAACCGTTACTCTTGTATATATTTCCGCCGAATTCATGTCTCCAGGGGGCGTCGTGAAGTCCCTGGTTGCCGTTAAAGGGCATCCAGTAAGTCACGTCGGAGGAGTATTGGCTGCCGTTGGCGTTCGGTCCGGTAAGTGTAGCCGGGGTCTTCTTAAAAGTGATGGAGTAGATGCCGGGTGTGGTGCCGGCCCCTTTCTTGGGATTGCCGGTAACACAGGAATCACTGGCGATACATTTACCGTCCACAAACATCCATACTTCCTGCTGGTTCAGGCTTACCTCTACGTAGGTGCCTCCGATATCGTCCCGTTCGCCGTCCCGGACAACACCACGGTATTCCCACTCCGGCTCTCTCTCCAGAGTCTTGCCGGACTTGACGTCATCATAGAGCTTTTCTTTTTCTTTCTCGAAATTCACCTTCCAGCCGTAGTCACCCTCAACAATGGTAATCTCTTCGCCGTTGGCATTCTTGAACTTTCTCGCCACGCCCATGGTATTATATTTGGTCTGCATGTCAGCCACATAATCACCCACGGAAGCCTTGCTGACCTTCACCTTGAAATCCTTGCTGATGACGATCCAGTCTTTCAGTTTCTCATAATCCAGAGTATCCGTCTTGTATTTGTAATCAAAAGTAATAGAGGAGTGTGAATACTTATTCGCCTTATCAAGAGCATCCTTGACCACCTTGTCTGTCTCGTAATACTTGGGCAGATGGTAAAGGTCCTGCTTCTCGAGGTCAATACTGGTAACACAGTTGGTCAGGGCTTCCTTTACTGCCTCTTTCAGCTTCTTTTTCTTCACCCGGTTACCCAGGACTTCCGGTACAATGGCGAATTCATTCTCCCCGGCTTCAATATAACAATCCACAGGCGGATCCACATTCTCTTTTTTGAAACATTCCATATTACCTACGACATCAGACACCTTGTCCTCATCGAAGGTGACATCCAGGTGGATGTTGCTGGTGGTTGATCCGAAGAAGTTGTTGATCCACAGCCATTTGTTCTGGGAATCCTTCAGGTCACGGATCTGGTTGCCCACATCGATGGAAACTCCCACATCCTGGGCCTTGATGATCTCTTTGCGGGCCGGCTGGGTTCCCCAGGCCTTCTCCCTGACCGTGATCTGGTGGGCAGCCAGGTCACCTGTAAAGGTATCCTCTGCCTCCTCCACCGTCATGTTACCCACAGAGTAGGTGTTGATCGTGGTATTGCGGAAGAGCCTGGTCTCATAGTACTTGGCCCCTCCGATATAAGTCCCGCCCAGAATGAGCAGGAGGACAATCAGTGTGATGATGAGTCCCTTCTTGCCGAATGGCCTGAACTTCTTCTTACGGTCATCCCGTGCGACAGAACCTCCGTCCTGTGAGATGCCGGCTTCATTCTTTTTATCCATATCTATAATCAATCCCTTCTGTAAAAATGTTAAATATCCATAATAAATTCGGACACTGTCGAATCATCAACAAGCCGAAGTATGATTTACTATAGCATATTTCCGGCAAATTACCAGTCTTTTATTTTTTAAATTTGTGTGAACTGATCTCAGGAATAAGATCCGGATGATTCTCACTGAGGCTGGAATTGAAATAGCGGGGATCTGTGGTAACTTCTCTGCCGAACCAGGAAGGGGGCAGATATTTTTCGGCCGATTCCAGATCAGGGAATTCCACCTCCGCCATGATCAGGCCGTCATAGTCTCCCTCAAAGACATCCAGTTCAATGGTCAGACCATTTTGCTCAGGGATCCGGTATCTCCTTTTTCGAATAGTGCTGCCCTCTGTTTTGGTCAGCAGACTCTGATAACTTTCTTCGGGCAGGGGCAGTTCCGTCTCCTCCCGGGCCAGCATTCCTTCTCCCTTTACCGTGAGGATGAACTGATCGTTCTTCCTGCGGATACGGATGACAGGGTTGCGGCATATATAGGCCTGGACAATCTGGTCACAGGGATATTGATCCAGGTTCTCCGGCAAAGCCGGGATCACAAACTTTCTTTCTATTTCCATAGGGTATAACCTCCTGGCTTTCTTTTGAATGGTTCCGTTTCTATCATAACACAGGAAAGCAATGGAAACAAATGGGAGGCTCTCCGGGAAAATCCGCGACTTGATAATCATTAAGATTGTGATAGAATGATATCAAGGTTCAGAAGGATATATGATTATTATAATAGGAGGAACCATTATGGCATTAGTATATGTATTTCTTGCAGACGGGTTTGAGGAAGTGGAAGGCCTGACAGCCGTAGATCTTCTCAGAAGGGCCGGGGCAGAGACTCTGACCGTATCTGTTATGGGCAGAAAAAGAATAGAAGGATCCCATGGTATTGCAGTGGAGGCAGATCTCCTTTTCGAGGAGGCTGATAAGAAAGCAGACCTTCTGGTATTGCCCGGTGGAATGCCCGGAACCAATCATTTGAGAGAACACAAAGGACTGGCCGCTCTCCTTGAGAAGCAGTATCAGGCAGGAGAAAAGGTCGCTGCCATCTGCGCGGCACCTTCCGTGCTGGGGGGACTGGGATTTCTGAAAGAGCGGAGAGCCACCAGTTATCCTACCTGCCTGGATGGACTGCCGGTGGGAGAGTATCTTGAGGAAAAGGTAGTGATTGACGGGAATGTCATCACCAGCAGAGGTGTGGGGACTGCCATTCCTTTTGCTCTGGCGCTGATTGAGTCTCTGTTCGGGAAGGACAAGGCGGACGAGATCGCGGCATCGATTATATATGAAAGACAGGGATAATCTATGAATGAACAGGAGTCAATGAATTTTGTGACACAGTATCTGGCGGCTTGTTTCAGGCCTTCCAGCTACCGGGACCTTATTGAGGATAAAAAGCATTCTCTGGCTGCCTACGTTCTGGTCCTCTGTCTCTTTCTGCTGTTTATTGAGAATATACTTCCTTTTCTGGCCTGGGATGCCAGCGTGGGAGGCATGAGGAACCTGATTCTCAACGTGCTTCCCGAGTTCAGGATTGAGAATGGGGTCATGACCTGTGACACACCCCTGTTTTTATCAGTAGGGGATGCCTGCACGGTCAAGGTTGACACCAGTGTGGATGCCTATGCAAGAGATGATCTGTCAGAGGAGTACACTGCTTTTTACTTCAGCAAGACCAACATGGTGGCAAAGAACGCTTCCATGAACCGGGTGATTCCCTATACGGATTTGGGATCTGTGGTAATCGATAACAAATATCTGGTCAATATGCTGCCGGTGTTTTATCTCAGCATGGTCATCACCACGGGGCTTTTATATCTGGCTACCCTGGGACAGTACCTGTTTATGACTTTGTTCTATGCTCTTTTGTGCCGGGGGCTGCTGAGGGATCCGGGCGGAGACCGGCTTCCCTTTATGACCACATTTGCCATCACCATTTATGCAAGGACGCTTCCTTCCCTGATCACAGTGGTGGGGACGGTGCTGGGACTGCCGGTCCATTCCATTCTGGGAGAGGTCCTTATGGTTTTTTTAACCATGCTCTATATTTTCCGGGGGCAGGCAAGTGTTTTGAAAATGGACTTTAAGAAGCGTTGATTTTTGATACAAGGAGGAATAGTATGTCAAAAGTAATTCTTGTGACGGGAGGAAGCCGTTCCGGTAAAAGCGTGATCGCTGAGAAAAAGGCCCGGGAGCTGGGGGACCGGAGCGTTCTCTACCTTGCTACGGCCATTCCTGTGGATGATGATATGAAGGAGAGGATCCGGGTTCATCAGGAGAGAAGAGACTCGGAGTGGGGCACCTATGAAGGCTACAGAGATCTGGGAGAGGTGGTCAAGTCCACTTCCAAGTCGACGATTCTGCTTGACTGTGTGACTGTGATGATTACCAACATCCTTTTTGAGGAGGAAGTTGATTTTGACAAACTGACTGCCCGGGAGATCGAAGATTTTGAAAATGATGTGATTCTTGAGCTCAGTAATCTGATCAAGGGCATCCGGGATGCGGATAAGACTCTGGTGGTCGTCTCTAATGAGGTGGGTATGAGTATTGTTCCATCCTATCGTCTCGGAAGAATATTTAGTGATATGGCGGGAAAGGCCAATCAGTTTATCGCCTCCATGGCGGATGAAGTATATCTTGTCGTCAGCGGGATACCCGTGAGGATCAAGTAGGAGGGCATTATGAAAATAGTAACCAGGTTATTATTCGTTATCTTTCTGGGAATCTTTCTTTTTGCCGCATGGAAGCTGTGGGTCATGTACCGTGGATATAAAGGAGGGGACGATGAGTATGAAGACCTCAGGAAATACACGGAGGAGGTCCCGGAGGATGATAATGGGGAGAAATCTCCGGATAAATGTCCGGTCAAAGTGAATTTTAAAGAACTCCGGAAGATTAACCCGGATGTGGTGGGATGGATCTATATCGATGAGAAGGTCAGTTATCCCATCGTCCAGGCGGAAGACAATGAGTATTATCTTCACAGGACATTTGAAAAAAAGGAGAATTTCAGCGGGGCGATCTTTCTTGACTACCAGTGCACTCCGCCTTTTGATACGGATAACACCATCGTTTACGGCCACAATCTGAAGAGTGGAAAGATGTTCGGTTATCTGAAACGTTATTATGACACCAAATATAATAAAGACGCCAACTATAAGGAACACGAGGTTATCTGGATCATCACCCCGGAACAGGACAGGGAATATAAGGTGTTTGCAGCCAGAGAGATCGACGTCAATAAAGATACGGATGCCTATATGATCCAGTTTGAGACTGTCGAGGAGTATGCGGCCTGGCTGGATGAATGTGTGAAGAAGTCCCTTTACAAGACCCGGACGAAACCGGATTCTTCTGTAGGGACAGTTACTCTGTCTACCTGTACCAGCAGTACCCAGGCCGGACGGTTTATCGTTCAGGGCACCATGATCCAGAGTGAGGAACATATTGACAAATAAGCAGCAGGGAGTGTGATTGCAATGAAAGACATCAGAGGCTTTGCCCGCCGAATATTCAGTATGGATCAGGGGAAATATCTTCTGATTAATCTGTTGCTGACGCTGGTGCTGACTCTCTCTCTGGAGCTGATGGAGTTCAAATCTGTTTCCCTGCTGATACATTTTATTCGGGAGAGATCTTTTCTCTTCCTTTTTAATGGATTCATGATCTTTGCCACCCTGTCTGTGGTGCTTTTGTTTCGAAAGAAGATCTTTGCCTATGCTCTGGTCGGAGGCTCCTGGTTTCTGGTCGGCCTGGTGAACGGTGTGATTCTGATGAACAGGAAGACCCCTTTTACTGCAGTGGATCTGACCATTGTCAAGTCGATTCTTCCCATTGTGGGGAGCTATCTGACCGTGCCGGAGATCCTTCTGGTTCTGCTGCTGGTTATTCTGGTTATTGTGGGGCTGGTATGCCTCTTCCTGTATTCTCCGGAGCAGAAGAGAAGCTATGACGGAGCCGCCGGATTATTCTGGACAGGACTGATTTTACTCTGCTTTGTGACGATCCTTAAAGTGGGAACCCGCCAGGGTATCCTTCCGAGGAAATTTGATAATCTGATCACGGCTTACCAGGACTACGGTGTGGCTTACGGATTTTTTATTACGGCAGTTGACACCGGAATCGACCGTCCTCTGGCCTATTCTGAGAAGAAGATCAACAAGATTCTTTCCAGGGTAGACAAACGGATCCGCCGGATCCGCCAGGAGGAGAAGACAGAAAAGGATCATCATCCTAATATGATTTTTATCCAGCTGGAATCGTTTTTTGATCCTACTGTGGTCAAAGATCTGACATTTTCCGAAGATCCTCTTCCCAATTTTCACAGAATCCAGAAGGAGGTTACTTCCGGCCTTCTACGGGTTCCCGTATACGGGGCCGGGACCATCAATACAGAATTTGAAGTGATCACCGGTATGTCCCTGGATTTTTTCGGATCCGGGGAATACCCTTACCGAAGTATCCTGCACAAGAGGACCTGTGACAATATCAGTTACTGGATGAGGGAGATGAATTATACGACTTCGGTGATCCATAATAATAACGCCGCCTTCTATGACCGCAACAAGGTCTTTTGCAATCTGGGTTTTCAGAATTTTATCACGATAGAAAATATGAATATACCCGAGCGGAATGAAGCGGGCTGGGCTAAGGATATGGTCCTTAAGGATTATATCCTGGATGTGCTGGAGTCTACCTCCGGAAAGGATCTGATCTATGCCATATCTGTTCAGGGCCACGGGGACTATCCCGCCACGGATCCGACCGGGGACGAAAGGATCCTGGTAACCGGAGAGCAGTATGATCAGAAACAGCTGAATTCCTGGACCTACTATGCCAATGAGATATATGAGATGGATGAATTCATCGGCAGCCTGGTCAATGAATTGCAGTCCTGGCCGGAGGAAGTGACCCTGGTAGTATATGGGGACCACCTGCCGGGCATGAATGTGGAGAACCGGAACCTGAAGAAGGGAACCAGGTTTGATACGCCCTATTTTATCTGGGATAATTTTGGCTATAACAGGGAAAACCGGGAAAAGGAATCCGGCAATCTGAAATGCTGGCAGCTGGCATCCCAGGTGCTTGGACAGTCTCATATCCATCATGGTGTGCTCAATGCTTACCATCAGGCTATGAGAGGGACGAAAAATTACCGCAAGAATCTCCGGATGCTTCAGTATGACCTTCTCTATGGCAGCGGGTTCTCCCGGGAAGGGAAGGATCCCCTGCTGCCTACAACGATCTGCTACGCCATCCACAATCCTGAGATCAGCCGGATCGAATGGGATGAGACCAACAGCCAGTACCTTCTGATCGGCAGTAATTTTACCGAACAGAGCCGGGTTTGTGTGAATGGCATCCGTGTGCCATCTGTACGGGAGAGTGACACGGTCATCCGGATTTCCGAAAAAGCACTAAAAGACAAGGATGAGGTAACGGTGGTCCAGGTGGATGTGACCAACAGCAAGATTGTATTTAATGAGTCGCTCCCTCTGGTTTTTACCAGGGAAGAGGAGGTTTTGGAGAGCCCGATTGAGTAATTTATGTCTGGACATCAGGATAAACGCATGGTATAATCTTTAAATGCGTTTTTATATATTAAGGAGGAATTAATTAACATGAGTGTACAGGTTGAGAGATTAGAGCATAATACAGCGAAACTGACGGTTACTGTCGACGCAAAGGATTTTGCGAAGGCTACGACAAGCGTATATAACAAGAGAAAGGGATCCTTCCATGTTCCCGGGTTCCGTAAGGGCAAGGCACCGAAGAACATGATCGAGAAGATGTACGGTCCCGAGATCTTCTATGAGGACGCTGTGAATGACCTTCTTCCCAAAGCCTATGAGGAAGCAGTAAAGGAGAGCGGTCTTGATGTGGTTTCCCGTCCGGAGATCGACATCGAGCAGGTTGGCAAGGGCCAGGACCTGATCTTTACCGCAGAAGTTGCTGTTAAGCCGGAGGTTACACTCGGACAGTATAAAGGCCTGGAAGTTCAGAAAGATGCCGTGGAAGTATCCGATGCGGAAGTGGAAGAAGAACTTAAGAAAGAGCAGGAAAAGAACGCCAGAGAAGTTACCGTGGAAGATCGTCCGGTGAAGGACGGCGACGTAGTTACTCTGAATTATGCCGGAACTGTTGACGGTATTCCTTTCGACGGTGGAACAGCGGAGAGCCAGAAGCTTGAGATCGGTTCCCATTCCTTCGTGGATACCTTTGAAGACCAGCTGGTAGGCATGAATATTGGTGATGAGAAGGATGTGGAAGTCACCTTCCCCGAGGAGTACCATTCTCCGGAAGTAGCCGGCAAGGATGCTGTTTTCCATGTGAAGGTTCTGGGTATCAAGGAGAGACAGCTGCCGGAGATCGATGACGATTTCGCACAGGACACCACAGAGTTTGATTCTCTGGATGAATATAAGGAAGACATCCGCGGAAAGCTTGCCCTTGCAAAGGAAGAGCGTGCCAAGAGCGCCATGGAGAACGACCTGGTAGAGCAGATCGTGGAGAGCAGCCAGATGGATATTCCGGATGCCATGGTGGAGAATCAGGTTGACCAGATGGTTCAGGAGTTTGAGCAGAGGATTTCCTACCAGGGATTATCCTTTGAGCAGTATCTCCAGTATTCCGGACAGAGCATGGATGCCCTGCGTGACACCATGAAGCCGGATGCCTTAAAGAGAATCCAGGGCACTCTGGTTCTGGAGGCTATCGCAGCAGCCGAGGACCTGAAGGCTGACGATGATGATCTTCAGGCTGAGTTTGAGAGAATGGCTTCCATGTATCAGATGGAAGCGGAGCAGATCGCTTCCTTCATGGGAGATGAACAGAAAGAGAACATGAAGAAAGACCTGGCTGTACAGAAGGCCATCGACTTTGTCCGGGAAGCAGCCCAGATCGTCGAGGCTTCCGAAGAACTCGATTACGAGGGAGACAGCGAAGAGTAAGTCATAGGGATATGACATTGCAACCGGATATCGAATAGACAGCAACCCGCTTTTCGTTCTGCCATGCTGTAACGGAAAGTGGGTGAATCTTTATCAGTGAAGACCTTGTTGGAAAGGAGATCCTATGAGTTTAGTACCTGTTGTTGTGGAGCAGACCAGTCATGGAGAGCGCTCTTATGACATTTATTCCCGTCTGCTTAAAGAGAGAATCATTTTTCTCGGAGAAGAAGTGAATGATGTGACAGCCAGCCTGGTGGTATCCCAGCTCCTCTTCCTGGAGTCCGAGGACCCGGAGAAGGATATCAATCTTTACATTATGAGCCCGGGCGGGTCTGTGTCTGCCGGTATGGCAATCTACGATACAATGCAGTTTGTGAAATGTGACGTGTCTACCATATGTATGGGTATGGCTGCCAGTATGGGAGCTTTCCTTCTGGCAGGCGGAGCAAAAGGAAAACGTCTTGCTCTCCCCAATGCAGAGATCATGATTCATCAGCCTTCCGGCGGAGCTCAGGGACAGGCAACAGATATCGGAATCGTCGCTGAGCATATCATCCATACCAAAGAGAAGCTGAACCGAATCCTGGCGGCCAACACCGGCCAGTCCTATGAGAAGATCTGTATCGATACGGAACGGGATAATTATATGACAGCAGATCAGGCGAAAGAGTATGGTATTATTGACGCTGTTGTGGAAAAACGGCAGTAATGAGGTGACAGTTTATGGCAAACAGAACGGATATCAACCGTTATAAATGTTCTTTCTGCGGAAAGTCCCAGGACCAGGTGCGCAAGCTGGTTGCCGGTCCCAAAGGTGTATATATCTGTGACGAATGTATTGAAGTATGCGCCGAGATCATAGAGGATGAGTTTGAGGAGGAGCTGGGAGATGCCCAGGAGATTAATCTCATCAAGCCCATTGACATGAAAGAATTCCTGGATGAATATGTCATCGGTCAGGAGGAAGCGAAAAAGGTTTTGTCTGTGGCGGTATATAACCACTACAAGAGAATCCTTTCCGGAGATCCGGACGGAGTGGAGCTCCAGAAGAGCAATATCATTATGATAGGACCGACCGGTTCCGGAAAGACACTTCTGGCCCAGACTCTGGCCCGGCTCCTGAATGTTCCCTTCGCAATTGCAGATGCCACGGCACTGACCGAGGCCGGCTATGTGGGAGAGGACGTGGAGAATATTCTCCTGAAGCTGATCCAGGCTGCGGATTATGACATGGAAAGAGCCCAGACCGGTATTATTTACATTGATGAGATTGACAAGATTACCAGGAAGTCGGAGAACACTTCCATCACCCGTGATGTTTCCGGTGAGGGTGTTCAGCAGGCTCTCTTAAAGATTCTGGAAGGAACCGTTGCCTCCGTGCCGCCCCAGGGTGGAAGGAAGCATCCCCATCAGGAGTTCCTCCAGATTGACACCACCAACATTCTCTTTATCTGTGGCGGTGCCTTTGACGGGCTGGAGAAGATTATTGAGAACCGGATCGGAGAGAAGTCCATTGGCTTCCAGGCGGAGGTTGTGGAGAAAAGGAAGAAGGATCTGGGTGCATTATTTGCCCAGGTGCTTCCGGAAGACTTTGTAAAATACGGTCTGATTCCGGAGTTTATCGGCCGTGTTCCGGTGAATGTTTCTCTGAATCCTCTGGATGAGGAGGCCCTGATCCGGATCCTGACAGAACCCAGGAGCGCTCTGGTCAAACAGTATCAGAAGCTCTTTGAGATGGATGGGGTAGAACTGGCCTTTACAGAGAAGGCCCTTCAGGCCATTGCCCGCAAGGCCATTCGAAGAAATACCGGCGCCAGGGGACTCAGGTCCATTATGGAACAGACCATCCTGGAACAGATGTATACCATTCCTTCGGATGAACTGGTGGCAACCTGTACCATTACCGAGGAAGCGGTGGAAGGTACGGGACTTCCCATTCTTACCTACCACGATGAGCCGGTGGAGAAGAAGCCGGTGTCTAAGAAGCATAAGAAGAAGATTGATAATACGAATGAGATTGCCTGATCCTTGATAAAGGTCAGGTATCGGGAGATACACTATGGAGCAATTAACACTGCCTCTGCTCCCCCTGCGGGACCGGATCATTTTTCCGGAAGTCACAACTTATTTTGAGGTTTCCAGACAGCCTTCCCTGAAGGCCCTGGAGGAAACCATCAATCATTACCAGAGGATTTTCCTGGTAAGCCAGATGGATCCGGAA
>CACXGS010000094.1 GCA_902767195.1 uncultured Lachnospiraceae bacterium
AATCTCGCAGGAGGTATGAGGATCGCAGAGCCTTCACTTGACCTCGGAATCTGTCTTGCGCTTATTTCAAGCTTTAAGAACAAGCCCATAAGCGGAGATGTGATTGCTTTCGGTGAAGTCGGACTCTCGGGAGAGGTGCGCTCGGTGAATATGGCTCAGGCCAGAGTGTCGGAAGCAAGGAAACTTGGTTTTAAGACCTGTATTGTGCCCAGAGCTCTTGAATCCAAGCTTAAAAGCACCTTCAAAGATGTAGAGATAATCGGTGTTTCATCTATATCCGATGCCATGAAGATATTTTGATATCATACAAAAAAACACGCAGATATGATAGCTGATATGATAGAATATTTGTTATGATATTTCAGTATGTTTATATAGATCAATTTTGGGAGTTGAATTCGTTATGAAAATCCGGGTCAGGAATGCACTTTGCATTCTAATGACGCTGATGATCTTTTGTGCTGTGCTGGGGAGCAGTAGCATGTCAATCAGTGTCAGAGCTGAAGAACTAAATAACGATCAGGACCTGATCCAGCCAGATATCATGGAGGATACTAAGGAGGCTCTTGATGTGTGCTTCTTTATAAGAGGTGCAGCAGTCGGGGCGGATATACCGGAAGAACCCGGTAATTATTCTGCAGCCCAGTATTCATCTGCTATCAGAGTTGACGGAGCGGTTTTGGCTTCTTCTTATTCTGAGAGTACTCATGCAGTTGATGGCTCTGAAGAGTCTCTTTTGTCTGATGGATTCACAGCATCCAATGAGGTTTCACAGATGCTAAACAGCCTCCCACAGGCGGCAGACATAAGGAGTGCGGTTGGAGAATTTGATGAGACTAAACACTATGTTGTTTGGTATGTCATCAAAAGTGCTACAACCGGCTATCCTAATGCCGACGTCACAATTCATGTAGACGGCGTAATAAGAGAAAGAACTATTGAAGAACATACAGATATTGAGGATCCGAAAGATCCGCAGGAATTAGAAGACCCACAGGATCCGAAAGACCCGCAGGAGACAGAAAATCCACAGGATCCGAAAGACCCGCAGGAAACAGAAGCTCCAAAGGACCCTGAGAAGCCCATAGAAGTAGCCGATCCGATTCCTGATGTTACGCTTGAAATCAGAGCGCTGTTTCTTGAAAATGGGGAAGAGTGCAAGGAAATCATCTTTGATGGCAAAGAGCATATCGTAGGTGGTTTTGAGATTGTGGTAAAAGACAAAGAGAGCGACAATCCCATTATCGGATACCTCTACGAGTGCTATGGTCAGTTTATAGGAACCAAATCCTATGCAGATGAGGGACAGGGTACAGAGTTTACGTACCGTGGACAGGACTTCTGGGTTAATGTTGTTAAGGCCTTTGCCAAGGTCACAAATATCGGAGATTCACAGGAAGTTGTTTTCTATGACGCTGATGATCACCCATTAAGGAGTGCTGCTGATTTTATCATCAAGGATTCAGCCGGCAATATTCTTCCCGCCAAGTTTAATGTCCTTCCTGTTACAGGAACGGTTAATGTAAAAGCCAGGGATATTACAGTTGAGGCAGGTACCACAGTTAAGAATAACCAGGGTCAGACCCTTACGGATGACAGCTTTACCATTACCTCGGGATCACTCCTTGAAGGGCACAGAATAGAAAAAGTAGTTATTAACGGAAGCCAGACCGGTGTAGGCAGATCGGTTAACGAGATAACCACTGTCATAATAGTTGACGAAAACGGCAAACCTGTTAATGACCTCTACAATATCAAAAAGGTAAACGGTGAGCTGATACTGGTGGATCCTGGAACCGGAGAATCTGCAACGGTTAGTGGAAGCGGGAATACATCAGGTTCTGAGACGGCATCGATCATTTCAGTCATAAGAACGAATTCGGGACTCACAGCCACCACAGGAAATGTGGTGATGGACTCTCTTCAGGCAGCAGGTAGCAGCACTGTTTCGCAAAGAGTTCTGGGAGCAAGAAGAGCGGATACTTCAGATCCTGCCGATGACTATCAGATCAGACTACTGGTGCTGATAGCAGGTTTTGCTTTTGCAGCGTTAACTTTAATTAACGGAAAACATTCGAATTAGTATAAATATTTTATAAAATAAGCCGATAAGATTAATGTATGAAAATCTTGTTGGCTTTTTTTATGCTCTTTTTTACCCA
>CACXGS010000095.1 GCA_902767195.1 uncultured Lachnospiraceae bacterium
AGCAGCTTCTCTGCCAGCTCCACAAAGGCCCGGCTCACGGCGGAATCGGGTTCCCCTTCCACCACCGTCATTCCCCGATCCTCACAGCGAATAATCTCATCACTTCTGGGGATCTCCCCTACAATGGGGAGCCCCTCTCTCTTCGCAAACTCTTCCACTTTTTCCTTCTCATTCTCTACATTCCGGTAATTCAGAATGATCCCGTATACGGAAGCATATCCCCGATCCTCGAAATTCTTCACCGCGGAATTGATATTCCCGGCGGCATATAGTGCCATCTTCTCCCCGGATGTTACAATCAGGACTTTGCTGGCATACCCTTCCCGGATAGGTGCTGCAAAACCGCCGCAGACTACATCTCCCAGAACGTCATAAAGAACGACATCCGGCTGGTACTGTTCAAACAGTTCCAGATCCTGAAGCAGGGCAAAGGTGGCAATGATTCCCCTTCCGGCGCAGCCCAGCCCCGGTGTGGGACCTCCTGTCTCTATGCAGAGGACACCCCCGAAGCCGACTTTGGAGATCTCCTCCACGGTTTCCGGATCTTCGTCGTGCTCCCGCAGGTAGTTCATCACGGGAACCGGGGGTTCTCCTCCCAGGAGATTGATCGTGGAATCTGCTTTGGGATCGCAGCCGATCTGGATGACTTTCTTCCCCAGACTGGCAAAGGCAGCGGCCAGGTTCCCGGTCACTGTGGATTTACCGATACCGCCCTTTCCGTATATCGCAATTTTTAACATAAAAAAACCCTCCTGCACATTCTCCCTGACCGGGAAATGCTGGCAAGAGGGTACAGGTACACGGTACCGTACATCATCTTATCGCTATTCCCACGCGGAGCGTATCCTAATGGTCAGAGCCGATGGTGTAATAATAAACACTACTTATTGTAAATGAACTCTCAGAGTCCGAATGATCTTTCTGTCCAATGATATCATATCTTTTCTGATGCGTAAAGCACAATCAAAGGCTATCTTTTCTTACAAACCAAAAGTTATCTTTCCTTTCCCCAGAAAAAGACTGCGATGGTTCCGGGGCCGGTGTGGCATCCTATGGTCACACCAATGGGGAAGATGACCGGTTCTCCGTTAAGGTTGGGGAAATGATCCCTGATGGCTTCCCTGATCTTCATTGCTTCCTTCGGATCGGAATGACAGATAAAGCATTTGCCCGAGTAATCTTTTCCGCCCTCTGCCATCTGTTCCATGATATCCACAGTTCTTTTCAGGACACGCTTCTTGGTACGGACCTTCTCCATAAGAGCCAGCTTCCCTTCCTTATCAACACAGAGGAGGGGGCAGACTCCCAGGACCTGACCGATTGCGCCGGCTGTCTTTGAGATCCGTCCTCCCCGGATAAAGAACCGCAAATCTGTGGTATAAAACCAGTGCTGGACATTCATTCTCCGGTCCATCCCCCAGTTGTAAAGCTCATCCAGAGATGCTCCCTGGTCCCGTCGGTCCGCCAGGGCATCCACAAAAAAGCCGTAGCCGGAAGATGCACAAAGACTGTCGATCAGGAGAATCTTTCGGTCCGGATACTCTTCCTTCAAAAGGTCTCTGGCCAGTAGGGCGGAATTATAAGTGCCGGATATCCCCGAAGAGATGGATACATGCAGGATATCCAGTCCCTGATCCAGGTAGTTCCGAAAAAAATCCATATATTCACCGGCAGCGATCTGTGATGTCTTAACATTGGCTCCGGACAGCATTCTGTCAAACAGGGCCTCCGGCTGAACGGTCTTACCCATATCATCCAGATAATCCTTTCCATCTATGGAAATGTGGAAACAGGCAAAGGGGATATTTCTCCTTGTCATCCACTCCGTATTCAGATCCGCAGTAGAAGAGCAGCTTAACACATAATCACTCATAAGAATCCTCCTCGTATGTCAAAATATATGCAGCTGAAAGCAAAGTTGCCGGAACCCGCCGTCAAGCCCTGACATGGTATTAAAAACTATGTATCCCGTTATATGATACAGTGTATCAGAAGTAAAAAGGAAATACAATCCCTTTTTCCTGTGACAACGACAAACAGCCACGAAAACACCTGGTCTTCGTGGCTGTGAATAGTTATCGTTATTAATCCTGAATCTCCAGGAAGCGTAAAACTAACGCTTGGAGAACTGCGGAGCTCTACGGGCTTTCTTAAGACCGTATTTCTTACGCTCTTTCATACGCGGATCACGGGTAAGATATCCGGCTTTCTTGAGTGCCGGACGGAACTCCGGATCTGCCTCAACGAGAGCTCTGGCGATACCGTGACGGATAGCGCCGGCCTGGCCTGTGTATCCACCACCGTGAACGTTAACGAGCACGTCAAATTTATCCTCTGTGGATGTTAATACTAAAGGCTGACGGGCGATAACCTTAAGGGTATCGTAACCAAAGTAATCATCCATATCTTTCTTGTTGATCGTAACTTTCCCTGTACCGGGCATCAGATATACTCTTGCAACGCTGCTTTTTCTTCTGCCGGTTCCATAATATCTTGTAGTAGCCACTTGCTCTTCCTCCTTCAAATTAATACTTGATCTCTAATTCTTTCGGCTGCTGAGCTGCATGCTTATGCTCCGGTCCGGCATAAACGAAAAGCTTCTTGTACATCTGTCTTCCAAGAGGTCCTTTGGGGAGCATACCCTTGATGGCAAGCTCGAGAACCTGCTCAGGCTTCTTGTCAAGCTTCTCTTTGAGAGTCATCTCTTTCATGCCTCCGATGTACTCGCTGTGATGGTAGTAGATCTTCTGATCCATCTTCTTACCGGTCACTTTGATCTTCTCGGCATTAACGATGATCACATAATCGCCTGTATCAACAAAAGGAGTGTAAGTTGGCTTGTTCTTTCCTCTTAAAATCTTGGCAACTTCTGATGCCAGACGTCCTAATGTATGTCCTTCCGCATCTACTACATACCAGTCTCTGGTGATAGTAGAAGCACTAGCCATATAGCTTTTCATGAGTTCAAATCCTCCTAAAAATAACTTCTGTCACAGATTAGCAATGATACGGCTTCCTGGCTGTCCGGACCCTCCGCCGCATCTACCCGTCTGTCTGCGCCTGTCGCACTCAGACATAGGGTTATGTAAAATGCACCCCGGGGCTTCGGGAAATAGCAAGGGTACATTCTATGTGCATACCACATTTGCTTATTATATAGGAAGATCAGGGCGGTGTCAAATAAAAAATAGGAAAATAGAGAAAAAATAATTTTAGTCGTATTACGACTATTTTATTAGAATATATGCTGTCTTGTCTATAATACAAAAGAACATTTCTACTCATTCCATTTAACAGAAACAATATCCGACAGCCATATGCTCAAAGGTTCAGGCAGGTATTACACAAATGAAGTTTCCAAATATACGAAACCTCAGGGAGGATCGTGATTTAAAACAAAAAGATATAGCAGAATACCTGAACGTCACACAGACTACTTACTCGAAATATGAACTGGCCAAGATCAATATCCCGGTCGAAGTCATTATCAAACTGGCCGACTTCTATAATGTCTCCACTGACTACCTGCTTGGCCGCAGCACAAAAAAATGAACGCAACCGTTCCGTGTTAAGAACCGTTGCGTTTTTTTATATTCCCTCGTACTCTATTTTTTTGAGGAAGAGTCCTTTGGCCGGTGCTGTCTCACCGGCTTCCTTCCGCTCTTTTGCCTCCAGGATCTCCCTGACATGTTCCGCCGGATATACTCCAAGCCCGACACGAATCAGTGTCCCGGCAATAATCCGTACCATATTATAGAGAAATCCCTCTCCCTTCACACGGATGGTGATAAGGTCCGGATCCGATTCTCCTCTCTCCACTTCCACGGATAAGACTGTTCTGACGGTTGTCTTCGCCGATGTTCCCGAAGCACAGAAACTCTGAAAATCGTGTGTCCCGGTCAGGTACTGTCCCGCCTTTCTCATGGCCTCCACATCCAGGGGAAATATGACCAGATGAGCGTACAGCCTCTCGGTGGGCAGGGGTATTTTTCTATTCTGGATCCGGTATTCATAGGTCTTCACACTGTCCCTGTATCTGGGATGAAAATCATCCGGCACCTGCCTGGAAGAAATGATCCGGATATCATCCGGCAGCTTCCCGTTGAGGGCATAACAAAGCCGGTCCGGCGGGATTGTCGTCTCCGTATCGAACACGGCAACATTTCCGAGGGCATGGACTCCGGAATCTGTACGGCTTGCGCCCATGATCTGTATCTTCTCTCCCAGGAAATCTGAGATGGTCCTGTTGAGGACCTCTTCGACGGTAATTCCGTTTGGCTGGATCTGCCAGCCGCAGTAGGATGTGCCGTCGTATGCCACTTCAATCATAATACGTTTCATTGGAATCTCCTTAACAAAAGCAACAGTAGAGCCGCCAGATACACAGCCAGCACCCCGTAGGCCGCCATATCTCTTTTCCCATAACGAAGAGGATGCAGCTTTGTCCGCCCCTCCCCTCCATGATAGCAGCGGGCATCCATGGCCAGAGCAAGTTCCGATGCCCTTCGGATGGCTGATACAAAAAGAGGAATCAGCAAAGGAATCAACTTCTTTCCTCTGACAATCAGATTACCGCTCTCAAAATCGGCTCCCCTGGCCTTCTGGGCTCTGACAATCCTCTCGAACTCCTCCGACAGGATCGGAATGAAATGCATGGCGATACTCATCATCATGGCAAATTCGTGAATCGGAACCCGGATCTTCTTCAGAAAGCCCAGAGATTTCTCCAGGCCGTCTGCCATCTCTTTCGGGGTGGTGGTAAAGGTCATGACCGAGGAACCGGCTATGAGAAACACCAGCCGCAGCACAAGGTATGCCGCTGTTTCTATTCCCTCTCTGGAAATTGTGAAGGGTCCGGCTGCCCAGAGAATCCTTCCTTTTGAAAACAGCATATTCGCTGCCGCTGTAAAGAAAAGAATAAACCAGAGAGGCCGGATTCCCTTGAAAATCATCCTGAGAGACAGCCTGGCCAGTTTAGCCACTGCCAGGAGAAAACATCCGGCAAGGGCCAGTCCCGGCCAGCCGCAGGGAAAGAACAGGGTAATCACAAACAGGAGAGTCCCGGCCAGTTTGGTCCGGGGATCCAGCCTGTGGATAACGGATCCTGTATTATAATATTGTCCAAGTGATATATCACGCGTCATTTCTACTCCATTTAATAAGAACTTCGGCCAGCTTGTCCACAGAAACCGGTACCGGGTACCGGATCATAGAATCCTCACAGTCCTCTCCATTCTCTCCTGCGAGCTTCTCCAGAAACTCCACGGTCCATGGGAGGCCCAGCCGGGATGATCTCAGGAGCTGTCTGTGCCGGAAAACTTCTTCCGGACGGTCATCCAGTATGATTTGCCCTTCCTTCATCACCAGAACCCGGTCTGCATGCTCTGCCACCTGATCCATAGAATGAGAAGTGAAGATCACTGTCAGCCCTTTTTCCCGGTTTAACCGGTGCAGGAGTTCAAAAAGAGCCTGTCTGCCGGAGCCATCCAGCCCCGCCACCGGCTCATCCAGAACCAGAACTTCCGGTTCCATAGCCAGAAGGCCTGCCAGGGCTGCCCGTCTTTTCTCTCCTCCGGACAAAGTAAAGGGAGAAACATTCTCAAGTTCCGGCGAAAGGCCGGTGATTCTCATGGCATTTCGAGCCATATCCTCGGCTTCCTTCTGCCTATACCCATGATTTTTCGGCCCAAAGGCAATGTCTTTCAGAAGGGTCTCCTCAAAAAGCTGGTCCTCGGGATACTGGAAGCAGAGGGCCACCTTCTTGCGAAGATCTGCCTGATGCTTCTTATCCTCCCAGAGATTCTCATCTCCGTAACGGACCGTGCCGGCAAAAGGTTCCAGAAGACCGTTCAAATGTTGAAGCAAGGTTGATTTGCCGGCTCCTACCGGCCCGATCAAGGCCACAAATTCTCCGGGCATGACCCGGAGACTGACATTATTAAGGGCTAGAGTCCCCTCTTCGATCGCGGAATTGCCATAACGATAGGAAACCTGATCCAGCTCGATCACGGCGTTTCCTGTCCGGCCAGCCGCTTCCCGGTCCTTCGGCAGGCAATTGTTCTCTGCGCCGGAGGACTCTTTATCGGGAGAAATCCCTTTTCTGACAAATTCACGAATCAACTCTTCTTCCGTCGTCAGCCCTTCCGGGACAGGGTAGCCTGCAGCCCTCAGCCTTCGAATCAAACTGGTCTCCGGCAGGAGAGAGGCACCGCACTGTTCCACCAGTCTTGCCTGGTCCGACAGGAGATCGACTGTCCCCCGGGCAGCAATTTTACCGTCATTCATCAGATAGAGATAATCGGCCTTACGGACTTCCTCTGTAAAATGAGTGACCAGTATGATCGTGATCCCCTTGTCCTTATTGAGGCTTTTCATCACTTCCAGGAGCTCTTTTCTGCTCTGGGGATCTGTCATTGCCGTTGGTTCATCAAGTATGATGCATTCCGGCTCCATGGCAAGAATCCCCGAGATCGCTATCTTCTGCTTCTGCCCTCCGGAAAGAGCGTGGGGAGACTGGAATCGGTAGGCACTCATCCCGGTAGTCTCCAGCGCTTCTGTAATCCGGGCATCGATTTCTTCTGGAGGCAGGCCGAGATTCTCCGGCCCGAAGGCCACATCTTCTTCCACCAGACTTCCCACCATCTGGTTATCAGGATTCTGAAATACCATACCTGAAATTTTACGGATATTAAGCACCTGTCCGGGATCAGAGGCATCATATCCTCCCACGATTACAATCCCGTCGGAAGGATGAAGAAGTGCCGCCAGATGCCTGGCCAGGGTGGATTTCCCGGAGCCGTTGGCTCCAAGAATCCCGATAAACTGGCCTTTTTCCACCTGAAGGGAAACATCATCCAGCGCTGTTTTGAAGGTCTCTTCTTCGGACTTCCCGCTGTATATCTTATAACGATGAATCAAATTTCTGACTTTAATAAACAAAATCCTTATCTCCAGTGATCCGATGGGCAGGTTATGTGCCGCCCATCCTGTGCGATGCTCAAAAAGGGAGACTGATTACTCAATCTCCCTTCATGCTTCATGCTATAAATATTGAAATGATAAGCCTCGATTATACTAACTCAAGAATTACTTCTAAAGCAGCATCACCTTTACGCTGTCCAACTTTGACGATTCTTGTGTAACCACCGTTACGATCAGCGTATCTCGGGCCATACTCCTCAAAGATCTTCTGAGGCAGATCAACCTTCTTGGTGTTAGCTTTTCTGCCTTTTGCCTCTGCCGGAACTTCTGTCACAGGATATAATACCTTTAACATCTGACGTCTTGCAGCAAGACGGGAAGGAAGATCCTTCTTCACTTCTTTCTCTACGGTATCGTATACAGTAACTTTCTTGCCGTCAACGACTTCTTTGATTCTCTTGCCGTCTTTGTCTTTTCTGGCAACCTTGGACTCTACTTTCACTACTTCGTAGTTGTCCTTTTCCCTTACGCCGAGAGCGATCAGGCCTTCTGCGATCTTACGGATCTCTTTTGCCTTCGCTTCTGTTGTGCGAATCTTTCCATGATAGAGAAGCATAGTAACCTGGTTACGTAATAATGCTTTTCTCTGGTTGGAAGTTCTTCCTAACTTTCTGTACTGGGAATTCTTTGACATATTATTGGACCTCCTGTCAATTTTTCGCCATGCTTACTATACCTTCAGCCTAGGCGGGTCTAATTTATTCCTCGCTGGAACGCAGCTGAAGATTCAGCTCTTTCAGCTTGGATAATACTTCTTCTAATGATTTGCGGCCCAGATTACGAACCTTCATCATATCTTCTGCCGTCTTATTAGTCAGTTCCTGAACCGTATTGATACCGGCTCTCTTCAGGCAGTTGTAGGAACGAACGGATAACTCCAGTTCGTCAATGTTCATCTCAAGAACCTTGTCACCGGTCTCCGGTGTCGTATCAATCATGACCTCTGCCTTCTGGGCATTCTCGGACAGATCGATGAAGAGACTGAGATGTTCGGAAAGAACCTTGGCAGCAAGGCTGACCGCTTCATCCGGAGCGAGAGTTCCATTGGTAAATACATCGAGAGTCAGCTTATCATAATCGGTAATCTGACCGACACGGGTATTCTCAACCTTCAGATTCACGCGCTCTACCGGTGTGTAGATAGAATCCACAGCAATGACATCAATAGACTGATCTTCGTTCTTATTCTTGTCAGCGCCCACATATCCGCGGCCCTTACTGATAGTAAGTTCCATCTCCAGATGGCAGTCATTACCGCCGTTTAATGTAGCGATCACAAGGTCAGGATTGACGATTTCAATATCACTGTCAACCTGGATATCAGCTGCTGTAACAATCCTCTCACCACTTACGTCAATATAGGCATGCTTATCTTCATCAGAAGAGCTGCTGTTCTTAATGGACAGCTCCTTGATGTTCATGATAATCTCAGTAACATCTTCCTTCACTCCCGGAATGGGACCGAACTCATGAAGAACACCTTTGATCTTCACTGCACTGACTGCCGCTCCCGGAAGGGATGACAGCATGATTCTTCTTAAAGAATTGCCTAAAGTTGTACCGTAGCCTCTTTCCAACGGCTCCACCACAAAACGCCCGAACTTATTGTCTTCTGAAATCTCTGCTATTTCAATTCTAGGTATCTCGAATCCAAACACGAAATGGGACCTCCTTTATAGGGAAACCGGTTATTTATTATTTAGAATACAACTCGACGATCAGAGTCTCATTCACCGGAACATCAATAAGATCACGGGTCGGAAGCTCATTCACTGTTCCCTTTAATTCCTCAAGATCGGAATCGAGCCATGAAGGAACCAGAGTACCGTTGGTTACTTCCACGATATCTTTATATCTCTGCATTGTCTTCTTGTTTTCCTTTACCTCGATCACGTCACCAACTCTGACGATGTAGGAAGGAATGTTCACGCACTTGCCGTTCACAAGGATATGCTTATGTCCGACAACCTGTCTTGCCTCTCTTCTTGTTCTGGCAAAACCAAGGCGGTATACGATGTTATCCAGTCTGCTCTCAAGAAGGACCATCAGGTTTGTACCGGTAAGGCCTTTCATTCTTTCCGCTTTTGCATAGTAGTTACGGAAAGGTCTCTCAAGAACGCCATAGATAAACTTAGCTTTCTGTTTCTCGCGTAACTGAAGGCCATACTCGCTGACCTTTCTGTTGGAACGCATGGATTTCCTGTTTGATTTCTTATTCACTCCCAAATAGATCGGATCTAAATCTAAAGATCTGCATCTCTTGAGTATCGGAGTTCTATCAATTGCCATTATTACTTACCTCCTATCAGATCTATCAGACTCTTCTTCTCTTTGGCGGGCGGCATCCGTTATGTGGTACCGGAGTAACATCCTTGATGCTCAATACTTCCAGACCGCATGCCTGTAATGCACGGATCGCAGCCTCACGTCCTGAACCCGGGCCTTTTACCATAACGTCTACTGTCTTCAGACCATGAACGAGAGCAGCCTTTGCAGCAGTCTCTGCAGCCATCTGAGCAGCGTATGGTGTAGATTTCTTGGAGCCTCTGAAGCCCATCTCTCCGGCACTTGCCCAGGAGAGAGCATTACCCTCAGAGTCAGTTAATGTAACAATTGTATTATTAAAGGATGCCTGAATGTGTGCCTGGCCGTTCTGGACATTCTTCTTGACACGCTTTTTGGTCACCCTTTTTGCAGTTCTCTTTGCCATCTTGAAACCTCCTGTAGGATCAATCGAATCTGTACCCGGCAGCAATGTGCCGAAATATCATGATTATTTCTTCTTATTAGCAACAGTCTTTCTCGGGCCTTTACGTGTTCTTGCATTCGTCTTGGTCTTCTGTCCGCGAACCGGCAGTCCTTTTCTGTGACGGATTCCTCTGTAACAGCCAATCTCCTGCAGACGCTTAATATTCATAGCGATATCACGACGAAGATCACCCTCAACATGGTAATCATTATTAATGATCTCGCTGATACGACGAACCTCATCATCCGTCAGATCACGAACACGTGTACTCGGATCAACATTAGCAGCAGCAACGATCTTGCTGGCGCTTGTTCTTCCAATGCCGTAGATATAGGTAAGACCGATCTCTACACGTTTCTCTCTAGGTAAATCGACACCCGAAATACGAGCCATGTGTGCACCTCCACTTAATACATCCCCTCAGATCCATCGCAACCGCGTACGGTGAAATGACTTGCGTGTCTCATCGAGGACCAAAATGTCTTAAAATCTTCATCTCTATCTGTGGCCGGACCAGATACTTCCGACCAGACAGGTACAACAGAAAAAAATGCAGATAACATCATCCGTGCACCTGCACATTAATAAATCGGTGGACGTAAAAAACGCACACCGCAGCCGCTAATTCATTATTAAGTCGCCATGACGGTGGCAACCTTTGTGAGGAATCACCTCACACCAATGACACAACAGGTTCAGGATTCTTATCCCTGTCTCTGTTTATGTTTTGGATTTTCGCAAATAATTCTGACGGAGCCTTTGCGACGAATAATCTTACACTTGTCACAGATCGGCTTCACTGATGCTCTAACCTTCATAGATTATCTTCTCCTTTCCAAAACGCTAAAATTCATTCTATCATCATTTTATATCAAAAGCAAGCACAAATTTCATTAATTTCGCCGAAATTATCCTGTCAATAATATACGAACATTGTGGCATCCGTTAATGCAATATTGCCTGCCTGATTATTCGAATTATTTATCACGCCAGATAATTCTGCCCTTTGTCAGATCATATGGGGAAAGTTCTATGGTCACTTTATCTCCGGGTAAGATCTTGATAAAGTTCATACGAAGCTTTCCGCTGATGTGTCCGAGAACCTGGTGTCCGTTCTCCAGTTCTACTTTGAACATCGCGTTCGGCAGCTTCTCCACAACCCTTCCTTCTACTTCAATAACATCTGATTTCGACATACATTTACCTCCTGTTTTCTTTTATACGCTTCTCCAGAGTGCTGATCTCTTTCCTTATCTGCGCATCTCCGTCCGCAGAGGAGATCAGCGCCGAAAAAGCTTCTGCCGTTTTCTCAGAGCGTATCATCTGTACATGTTTCTTTTTTTTATATTTCGGATTCCCCAGCTGTCTTCTCTTACCGTCACTTAATCCGACCATATCTTCCTCTTCGCGGACAATCATGTAAATCCTTCCCTTATCATGTCCGCAGAGAGACTCGGCAAAATAGCCTAATTTATATTCTATCATAAAATCTCTCCGTTACAAGAAAAAAATTTATAAAATCAATAAAAACCATCTGCCCTCAAAAAACAAGAAAACAATCCGCCCCGGAGTCATCCGGAGCGGATATCCCAATCATGATAATGAAACAATGAAACTGCTGCCTATGCTTCCAGGGCTTTTACTATGGCATCAAATACATCGTTGATATCCTGTGTTCCATCGATGGTAACAAGTGCGCCCTTAGCCTGATAATGGTCAATCAGGGGCTGGGTCTGCGCATGATAAACTTCCAGTCTTTTCTTTACGGTCTCGGGCTTGTCATCATCCCTGAGGATGAGGTTCTGTCCGCATGTGTCACAGATGCCCTCTTCCTTAGTGGGGTTATAAACGATATGATAGGTTGCGCCGCATCCTACACATGCTCTTCTTCCGGACATTCTGGTGATGATATTCTCATCCGGAACATCCACATTCACCGCATAATCGATCTTCTCATTCTGATTATTCAGAGCGTAGTCCAGTGCTTCTGCCTGGGGAATGGTCCGCGGAAAACCGTCCAGGATAAATCCCTTCATACAGTCTGCTGCCTTGATCCGGTCCACAACCAGGTCAACCACCAGCTCATCGGGTACCAGCTGTCCGGCATCCATATAGCCTTTGGCCTTCTTACCAAGCTCAGTATTATTCTTAATGTTGGCACGGAAGATATCACCGGTAGAAATATGCGGAATCCCATACTTCTCTGCCAGCATCTTCGCCTGTGTTCCCTTGCCTGCACCCGGTGCACCTAACATGATAATCTTCATAGTCATTTCCTCCAATACATATTGTGTACAAACCTTATAAAAATACTATAGGCAGTGAACGGCAATACACACTCACTGCTGATAATCTGACTACCTGTATTATATCTTTTCTACTTGTTAAATGCAAGTCTTAGCCGATATTATCCCGGTCAGACGCATTCTTAATTATCTGGAGATGGTTTAAAAAGAAAGTGCCCCGCCGGGGGGCACTTTCTACATATCATATAGTGATCTTCCTGCCTATACGGCAGCAATCTCCTTGGAAGCAACAATGTCAACACCTGTGCCTGCTGCGTTAGGAACAATAACATCACCGATGTGGACAGGAGCTTTTACGATAACCGGCTTGATCTCAGCAAGAACATCAAAAATCTTACCCTTGGGGATATCGTTCTTGGTCTTAACAGAGAGAACCGGAAGAACTCCACCCTCACAGCGAACAATGGAGGTTACCACTCTTGTGGGATTGGTTACTTCTTTTCTGGCGTATTTGTCGCCACGGGGACAGGTATTGCCTTTTACGTCAACAACTTCGCCATTTTCTAAAGTCACTGTAATCTGGCAGCCAAGAGGGCAGCTGATACATGTTAAACTTCTCTTTTCCATAATTACGCCTCCTCAATCTTCACAGTGATGGTCTCAAGTCCGTCAAAGGCCTCAAGATCGGATTTCTTTAAGATGATCTGCTCCATCTCACCCGGTGCCATAACCGGTCTCTTCCTGTGCTGCTTTCTCTCATCGTTGAAGTATACGCTGATGAAGCTGTTCTTAAATACAGCACCAACACGGAAACGTACGGTCAGCTTATCAGTCATGTTGTCAAGGTGAATGGTGGACGGTACAGTATAACGGGCACCGTCAACTGCATTGATCTTAATTACCTTGTCATCTTTCTTCTCGCCTGCGTCGAAGCGGTCTTTCACATATTTGGCTGCATTGGCACCTGCTGCGGTAGCTTCCTCGGATACATAGTCTACCAGGTCATGAACATGAAGTACGTTACCACATGCGAAGATACCTTCTACGTTGGTCTCAAGACTCTCGTCAACCAGAGGTCCGTTGGTAACAGGGTTCATCTGAACTTCTGCCTGCTTGGACAGCTCGTTCTCCGGAATCAGACCTACGGAAAGAAGAAGGGTATCACAATCATAGTGCTCTTCGGTTCCCGGGATCGGCTTCCTGTCCGGTCCTACTTCGGCGATGGTAACGCCGGTAAGACGGTCCTTACCCTCAATATCGATAACAGTATGGGAGAGCTTCAACGGAATACCATAGTCATCCAGACACTGAACGATATTTCTCTTCAGACCGCCGGAGTAAGGCATAACCTCAGCTACAACCTTAACTTCTGCACCCTCAAATGTCATACGTCTTGCCATGATCAGTCCGATATCTCCGGAACCGAGGATGACACATTTCTTACCGGGCATAAAGCCTTCCATGTTAACCAGTCTCTGTGCGGTACCTGCAGAGTAGATACCTGCGGGACGATAACCCGGAATGTTCAGGGCTCCACGCGGTCTCTCACGGCATCCCATGGCAAGAACAACAGCCTTAGCCTGGATCTGTACCATACCTTCGTTGCGGTTCATGGTTGTAACAACCTTCTCGGGAGAAATGTCAACAACGATAGTGTTCAGTTTATATTCGATGTCAAGATCAGCTGCCTGATCGATAAAGCGCTGTGCGTACTCAGGTCCTGTCAGCTCTTCCTTAAATGTATGAAGACCAAATCCGTTGTGGATACACTGGTTCAGAATTCCGCCGAGACGGTCATCTCTTTCGATCATCACAACGCTGTCAATTCCCTCTTTTTTCGCTGCGATAGCTGCTGCAAGACCTGCAGGGCCGCCACCGACGACTACAACATCATAAGATTTCATATTATAATTCCTCACTTTCCTTAAGAATTAGTCTTCTTTGATCTTTCCAACAAGGAGCTCAGATCCGGTAACGTTCTTCTTAACTGCTGTCATCGGAATGCCAAGTTCTCTGGAAAGGATCTCCATGGTCTTCGGTGTACAGAAACCAGCCTGGCAGCGTCCCATTCCGGCACGGGTACGACGCTTGATGGCATCCATGGATTTGGCGCCGATCGGACGATTGATGGCATCCACGATCTCACCTTCTGTAACCATCTCACAACGGCAGATGATGTTACCATAGAGAGGATTCTTCTTGATCAGTTCATTTCTCTCCTCTAAGGAAAGCTGATCCATCTTAATGAAACCTTTACGCTTAGCTACGAAATTGTCTTTCTTCTCGAAATTGTACTTACCCTGCACAAGTCCTTCAATTCTCTCAGCGATGGCCGGAGCACTGGTAAGTCCGGGAGACTCGATACCTGCGGCATCAAAGAATCCGGGAGCATCCGCTACTTCCTCGATGATGAACTCATGGTTCTCTTCGTGAGCACGAAGGCCTGCAAAGGAAGTGATAACCTTGCCCATGGGAAGAACGTCCTTGGTCAGGTAGCTGTGCTGTGCTTTGTATACAAGATCATCAATGATCTCCTGTGTTGTACTGGTATCTTCTTTGTCTTCCTGATCCGTTGCGGAAGGTCCTACAAAGAGGTTGCCGTGGATCGTCGGAGCTGTCAGGATACCTTTACCCATCTTGCCGGGAAGCGGGAATACGGTAGCGCTGAAATAATCACCCAGCTCATGATCCATGAGGAGATACTCACCCTTACGGGCAATGATCTTCATCTTCTTCTCGCTGACAAAATTGTGCATCTTGTCGGAGTAAACACCTGCTGCGTTAATAACGATCTTTGTCTCAAATGTTCCCTTGTCTGTAACTACTTCATAGTAGTCATCTTTCTTAACGATGTTCTGGACTTCTGTCTCGAACTTGAACTCGGTTCCGTTCACTGCGGCATTCTCAGCGAATGCTACACACATATTAAAAGGATCTACCAGTCCGCCGGTCGGAACATAAAGAGCAGCAACTGCATTCGGAGTCAGATTCTTCTCCATGGAAAGAAGTTCTTCCTTCTCCACGATACGAACTCCGGGAACACCGTTATCAATACCCTGCTGAAGAAGCACATCGAGCTTGCCTCTCTCTTCCGGTACAGTACAAACGATCAGAGAACCGTTCTTCTTTACCGGGAAATCCAGCTCCTCTGCCAGCTGATACATGAGCTCGTTACCACGAACGTTCATCTTCGCCATCAGAGTTCCGGGCTTACAGTCATATCCGCCATGAACGATCGCGCTGTTCGCCTTCGAAGTTCCGGAACATACGTCATCGCCTTTTTCGATTACGCACATGTTAACCTGATACTTTGACAGAGCTCTGGCAGTACAAGAACCAGTAACACCAGCACCAATTACAATAATGTCATACATATCCTTTTACCTCCATAAATAATACCTGCATGAAAAACCGACCGGACGCACAACATCCCAATTTTTCTGTACTTTATATTGTATCGCAAGATGAAAAAAATATCAATGGTGCATTTATCAATAAATGCCTATAAAAAGGACCCTGTACTCTGTCAGGTACAGGGTCCTTTTATTCATTTCATCTTAATTCAGCTGTCTCCTTATCCGAGCTTACCTTCGCCGTCGTCTCCAGCGTCTTCGGGGTCTGGTCTCCTCTTCTTCAAGCAACTCAAGACCTGCTTCACCGGCTCTTCTCTCCCGGATCTCCTCCACCTTCTTCTTGAGGACGCTGTTCTCATCAACCTTCTTCTGGTGAGTCGAAATAAACATCCAGACGATCAGGATGAAAAGGATGGGGAAGGCCACAAATGGTGCCACATATACCGGCTGAATCTGCAGAGCGTCCGCCACGACATTGGCGTCACCGTTCAGATTGGCAATCCTGTGTCCCCGCACCAGAAGCCGGTGGGTGTTGATACCATATGGAGTACAGGTTACCAGTGTACAGTAATCTTTCCCTTCTTCGATACGCAGATTAGACAGGTCCGAAGGCTCCACAATACGAATCTGATCTACTTCATAGGTGACTGTTCTGTCCAGGACAGTCATCGTGAAGATGTCGCCTTCCTTCATCTTGTCGATGTCTGTAAAAAGTTTGGCGCTGGGCAGTCCACGGTGTCCTGAAACCACACAGTGGGTGCTGGAACCTCCGATAGGCAGGGACGTTCCCGCCAAATGACCTATGGCTATCTGGAGTACCGCCTCATCGGTACCATGGTAGATCGGCAGCTGGATATTGATCTTGGGGATATCAATATAGCCGAGGATCCCGGTATCATTGATGTTCAGAAGCTTTTCGTATTCCTTCATCTGGGCCTTGGACATAGTCCACTGTATCCCTGTCTGGGCAAGTTCCTTATTGTACTTTTCCGCTTCTTCGATCAACCTGTCGTAAGTTTCCGTATCCAGCTCTGCCACAGCCTTCGCATAGGAAGCTACCGCTCTGGACTGATGAAATGAGTTCCACCAGTCAGCTACCGTAGGGTAGGCCAGCAATCCCACACCGGCAAGACCGATGAGACATATTATGAAATTTACTAGATTCTTTTTTAGCCAATTCTTCATCGTCTTTAGTCACTCCGCCGGGATGCGGTCCTCTTCCGGGACCGGACCCTCTTATAATAAAGCATCCAGCTTCTCTTTCTCTTCCTTCACTTTCTGATACAAAGCACTGTAATCAATCCCGCTTCTGTTGCGGAGAGCTTCTGTCAGCTCACTGACCGGCTCATAAATGGGAGTCAGTTCCAGATTGCCCGTCACTCCTTTCAGGGCATGAGCCGCCTCAAAGGCCCCGTCAAGATCATTCTCAGCCAATGCTTTCTCACATTTCTCAAAATTGTCATTAATCCCGGTCATACCTACCAGTCTCAGGAAAAGGTCTGCGTTTCCCATACATCTCTCGAGACCCTTGTCCGTATCCGCGCCCCAGTTTTTCAGATCTTCGATTGTCATACTATTCAATCCTTTCTATGTATCATGTTGTGGCCGCCCACTACTATTCCTCGTTCCAGGAAATCTTGAACTCCGGTTCTTCCCCCGGATTATGGGTGTCCAGTGCGCTCTCCATCAGTTTGATCATCTCCCAAACAGAGCGAAACATCATCGTTTTGTTATTCTCAACCCAGGTGATCCTGCCTTGCCAGCTGCTGTTCTGACGGTGCTGGACCCGGATTATAAAGGATCCCAGATCTCCGTGATTCATAAGTAATTCTTCGTCTCTCACGATCTTTTCCTTTCTGCCTTTCCAGTATTCTTTCTTAACGTCTCCCTTGAAACTCCGGTTGTTGGTGGATGAGTAGGGAAAATGAAGCTGGTCAAAGAAATATTCCATTTCAAAGAGGAGCTGAACCCAACTTTCCACCCTGACGGGATCTCTGCTATAGCTGGTATAGAAACAGGCATCCAGCCGGTCCTCATACACACCATTTACGCAGAGCACCACACCGTTAGGTGTCCCGATATATATCTGTGATCCATTCATAGGCTTTTTGTTTGATCCTTTCAAGGTATTCTTTCAATTCCGGACCAGGCAACAATATTTACATGATACTTAATACCGGTTCTTTGCCTGCGGATAATAAATCTCTCATTAATCCTCTTCTGGACAATGCTGCAGTCCTCGCTGCTGGTATTGATCAGAAGAACCAGATACTGCCCCTTGCCATAACGGCACACCGCGTCACTGTGGCGGACCGAATGGCAGATGGCCTCCTTCAGCCGGTCAGTCAGTTCATCAAGCATAGGACCGGCCTTCATAACATTTCCCTTGGAGTCCACTACGGTGCAAAGCATGAGAAATACAGACTGGCCTCCTCGTTCCATCATTCGCCGTACCATCTGGTACACACCCTGGAACACCATATAGGAGCAGAGGAATCCACCATCGAGAGGCTGACTCTCATTCTCTATCTGACTCTGGATATCATCCAGAAGAGCGTATTGGTGTTCCACCTGAGAACCCAGCTGGTTAAACAGCTTCATCATCTTCTGGGACGGACGAATTCCCTCGGTCCTGAAATAGAGGTCCAGAGTATCATCATAGAAGGCGGCAGCGTCCATGAAGCGGCCGGTTGCCACCAAAGCCTCCATGGTGATCGTCTCCCAGTCAGACAGAGGCTGAAGACCGGCGGCATATCTGCCCAGATTCTCCATCTCTGTATAATCATCCTGCTCCCTCAGGAGAGTCACCGCCTGCTCCACACAGTAAGCAAAGAGAGTTCGGTATCTCCTGCCTTCCTGTGCGATCCAGAGCATACCGATCTGATTTCCCAGAAATTCCCCTTTGTAGAGATAACATGCTTTCAGAAAAAGTTCCTTCTTCTTCACGGGATCTTCTTCCACTCTGGCCAGGTCTGTCAGACGCTCCATCTCCTTGGCATCCTCCCTGACCTCAATCTCCGGTGTCCAGTGAAGAATCCCCTTTTTCAACATCATATAATTGGCATCCGGAAGAGGAGAAGCCTTCAATTTCTTTTTGGCATTGTAGATCACGCTCCTGGTGGCATGATGGACATCTTCCAGTTCCCGGTCACCAAAGAGAATTTCCTCTACCTGATCACGGCTTATCCCTTTCTCCGAGTTGTGGAGTACTATCTGCATCAGGTAAATGAACTGGGATTCGCTGGTCCTTCCTTCATTCAGGATGATCTCCCCATTATAGCGCATGGCAAAATTACCAAACATCTGCACTTCCAATACATTATTACTCATTCCTAACTACCCCAGTCGTTTCGCCATATTCTCATAATGTGTACAATAGAGGAGGGCTGTATCTTTTGTGATCCTCCCCTGTCTGAAGAGTTTTAAAAGACTTCCGTCCGTGGTACACATTCCGTCAGCCGCTCCTGCCTGCATCGTGGAATCCAGCTGATGGAGCTTATCTTCCCGGATCATATTCTGAATGGCCACCGTAGATTTCATAATCTCAAAGACAGGAATCTGTCCTCCGTCTACCTGAGGTACCAGCTGCTGACAGACCACTCCTTTTAAGATCTGGGCCAGCTGGATCTTCACCTGCTGCTGTTGATTGGCCGGGAAGACATCCAGGATCCGGTTGATCGTGTTGGCTGCGCTGCTGGTATGGAGTGTGGAAAACAGGAGTACACCGGTTTCCGCTGCCGTCAGAGCCGCCGAGATGGTATCATAGTCTCTCATCTCTCCCAGCAGAATAACATCGGGGCTCTCTCTCAAAGCGGAGCGGAGTGCCTCCAGATACCCCGGGGTATCGATTGAGATCTCTCTCTGGGTCACAATTGCTTTCTCGTGACGATGGATATACTCAATAGGATCTTCCATCGTGATAATATGACAGTCTCTGTTTTTGTTGATCCGGTCGATCATACAGGCCAGAGTCGTTGATTTACCGGTACCTGCCGCCCCTGTGATCAGGACAAGTCCTTTCTTGTTCTCTGCCAGAGACAGCACCGCTTCCGGAATGCCCAGCTGTACCGGATCAGGCAGTCCGAAATGAATGACCCGAATCACCGCGGCCAGTGAACCGCGCTGCCGGAATACATTGACACGAAACCGTCCCAGCGAGAAGATGGAAAATGAAAAATCATCATCCACACCGGCATCCAGAAGCTTCCGGTCTCTCCCGGCTACATCGTAGATCTCATCGATCAGTATACGGATGCCGTCGGGCTTGAGGATGTCAACAGGAAGCCTTTCCTGATGGCCATGACATTTTAATACCACCGGAAGTCCGGCGATCAGAAATATATCTGCGGCATCCATATCCACGGCTTTTCCAAGTATCTCCTGAATATTCATCGATCATCCCTCCTACCAGGAACCGTTCCATATATTAACGTCTTTATCTTCCTCCCAGGAATGGATTACCTTCCAGGAAAGAATGCTGAGCTTCCCCTTCCCGTCTTTTGCGCGTACAGTAAGAGAAGCGTTATCTTCTTCAATGATACACTCATAAACATCTGCCTGATCTGTCTTATGCTGATCCAGAAAGACCTGGTCTTTCTTCTCCAGAGCGTCGGACAATTGGCCCAGAAACTCCTGGCCTTTGGTCTCCAGGTCATAGCGGACTTTCACCGTTCCCGCAAACCGGTCTGCCAGTCTGCGATCAGCCTCAGCTGTGGTAAAAGTCAGTATGGCCAGAGTGGTCACGCAGATACTGATGACTGTCAGCAGCAGGGCCAGAGGCCCCAGCTTGATTGGTACCTGATTCATTGCCACTCCTCCCCGTCGCATACAGCAGTATCCAGCGAATAGATGGTCCGGTCTGCCTCTTTGGTCTCAATGGTTCCGTAACGCATCTTTCCCCTGATATCCCAGCGGATCGTCACCGCCAGATCTCCCTGGGGATCCGGATGCATAGTCTTGTCATAACGGCATTCCAGCATATTCTCCCCGGTTTCCCTGGCATTGTCTTTCTCATTCAGCAGAGAAAGCAGCTCTTTTTTGGAAGAGGCTGCGGAAAAGGATTCCGCCGCATTCTGACACAGGCAGACTGCACTGGTCTTATCCTTTGCATCACTGCTCCTTGTCCTGGCCAGACCGAAAATCTGTGTCAGCACAAGAATGATTCCTACAAAAACCATGATCAGCAAAAGAGTCTCCAGATAAAAGGCTGTGATATGCTCCTTCTGTTTCATGGCTGCATACTCCCTTCACTGCGAAAGTACAGTATACTTTCTCCTGCATCGGTGGTTACGACTAACACACCGTTCTCTCTCTCTTCTATCTCAAAACGATCGGTCTTCCCGATCAGCTGGGCATGTTTGTCGCTGATCTCCCTGTCCTTAGGTCCGTAATCCTCCAACAGCATGCCGTCCTTACAGTAGATACGCTGGGCATATCCGGAACCGTCCCGAATGACCAGCATCTGTCCTTCCGGGATTTCTCTGACCGAAACCGAGCCGGAAACATCACCGGCTTTGGCAACAGCCGACAGGTAGGACAATGTGGCCCTGGCCTCATTGTTACGGTTCTGGCTTCCCACAGTGTTCCTGTAAGTCTGTGCCCCGAAAATGACCAGCAGAAGAAAGCCGATCAGAAACAGAGCCGCGATCCCTATTGTAAATAATCCGATGGAGGGCCCTTTGGCACTTTTCATAGTCAGTCTCTCCTCATTTATCCCTCTTTTTCGGGGTAACTTTTATTGTCGGCGGCAGGTTCGACGCAAAAGCCTCATACGTAATATAGAACTTCTTTGTGTTTACCTGCAGTCCGTAATTCTCTTCCATATATGCGAGATTCGGCGGATATACGCCCTCTACTACATAACACTGTCTGGCATTCCGTTCCACTGCGTTCTGTATGGCAACGATACTCTCTGCCTCCAGGTCTTTCTTTGATTCCGACTTCATCTGCACGATTCCGGCAGCTGCCAGGACAATCACCAGGATCAGGAGAACAGCGGGCAGCACAGACCGCTTTTTATCTGAGTACATAACATCACTCCTATCCCACTGAATTCATCATACCGATGAGGGGCAGCATCACACTGAGCAGGGACAAACCTACCGTGATCATAAGAATACCGGAAAGAAGCGGATCCACAATGCCCACCAGGCGGTCCACCAGATTACCGCAATTCTCCTCCAGGAGACCGGTCAGACGGCCCAGGACCTTCTCCATGTTGCCGCTCCGCTCTCCGGCCAGAAGCATTCTGCCGTAAACCGGTTCAAACAGTTCCTCCTCATAGGCTGCCTGGGAAATGGAATGCCCTTCTTCCATGTAAGCAACACACCGTTTCAGCTTTTCCTCCACCGGAGGACAATCTGTCATGGCGATGCTGTCAATCACTGCCACGTCCTGCATCTCGCCACTGGCCAGAAAAGTTGCCAGGGCTGATGTAAAACGAAACATTCCCATGTTCTCAAGAATCTTATCACAAATTGGAATCTTCCTCAAGACACCTTCCACCAGCGGACGTTTCTCTGTATTCCATAACAGGTATCCCAGAAAAAGGCCGCCTGCCAGAATGATCATACAGACCAGTGCAATCCAGCAGAAAGCGTAGGCCCAGTTGATATACCGGTAGGAGGATGCCGACAGAGATCCGGTCAGATTGTTATATACATCTTTAAATGCGGGGAGAACCATGGCCAGCATGACGATCAGTACGGCTATGATCAGCACCAGCATGGCTGCCGGATAGGTCACCGCATTCTTCAGCTTTTCCGAGATGGTCTTCTGTTCCGCATAGTATCTAGACAGACGGAAAAGGACATCCTCCAGTCGTCCGGAAGATTCTCCGGTCTCCACCATCTGAAGGCAATAACGGGGGAAAATCCCGCTTTCCTTCATGGCAGTCGAGAGAGTGGATCCTTCTTCTGTCTTTTCTTTCATCACGACAAGGGCCTCTTCCAAAACCCCGCCGTCCTTATGTCCGCTATGAAGCAGCCCTATGGCTTCATCCATCTGAATTCCCGATTGGAGCATCATTGCCATACTCTCACAGAAGGCACTGACTCCCAAATGATCTAATTGTCTGCTCATAGTTATCTCCTAATAATAATATACGTCCGCATAGTTACTTCCGTCGCCAACGAAGTCCGCCGGTGCGCCTCCGGATGAAAATGTCGTATCAAGTCTGGCCCATGTTTTCTGATCCACCTTATATTCTACACTGACCCATCCGGTCTCTTTGGTATAAAACATATTCCAGGCGTGGTAAACATCATCGGGTGACACATAGCCAAATACCATCTTTACAGGAATTCCCTGGCTTCGCAGCATGGCCGCCGATAAAGCGGCATAGTCGAAGCAGATTCCCTTTCCGGTAAGCATGGTCTCATCCGGGTCCGGCAGATAGCCGGCCTGGACTGTCGCTGCCTTCTCTTTGTCATAAGTTACATTTTTGGTAATAAATTCAAAGACCTGATTCACGAGCTCAAGCTCATCACCCGCGTTTTTTGCCAGCTCTGCTGCTTTCTCCACACAGGCAGAACCCTCTGTGTAGAGCACATAGTCACTGGGTCTTATAAAAGGCTGGAACTCATCCTTGAGGACAACGTCCAGATTACCTTCCTCCAGCATACTGTACTTGCTTCCGGAAATGTTTTCCATAATCCGGTAGTAATAATCTCCATCTCCGCACTGGAGAGGGAAAATTACCGGTGTCCCGTCATTAGGTACATCGTAGGTGTAAGTCAGGTCATCTTTAATGATCTGCATCTTCAGCTCACAGTCGGACATGGCAGATACGCCCACATATCCAAGCTCCAGGGATGAATCATCCACATAGACATCCCCGTAATCTACCGCTTCCTCTCCCTGATATTCAGAGTCTGCAAAAGGAGGAGCCTTGTAGGTGCCCTTCTTTTTCTTCGGAGCCTGCGAAGTATCTTTTTCTGAAGCATCTGCTTTTTTTGAAGCTTCTGTTTTCTCCGCGGCCTTTTTGGTGGAGGTATCCACAGAAGAGGCAGCACCGCTTTCCCCACCGCATCCGGTCATAAGCAGCACGAAAGAAACAAGGAGCAGAATACCCAACCGGCGGATCTTCCCACTCAGGTTAACATCCCTCATCATATCAGCTCCTCATTCTTACTGCCAGCAAATTCAAAACGACTCCGGCAGCGAGATACAACATCAACATCAGTTTACCGGCCCTGCTGGTATTCATGGCCAGAAGTCCTCCCATATAGGGAACATGACGTTCTACACGGCCCAGAAACTGGTCATAGGTAACAGCCTGAAAATCTTCCTGCGAATTGGCGTCACCCTTGGTGATCAGTTCCTGCTCAACCATATGGTTTTCCAGGGCGCGATGGACCACCACTGCGTCACCACGATTAAATGCGATGATCTCATTCTCACGAATTGTAGCCGGCGGTACATCCTTCACAAAAACAGCGGATCCGATCGGAATCTCAGGCGCCATACTCCCGCTGGTTATATTGTACACCTGAAACCCCAGCGCACTCGGTAATACAGCGGGAATCAGAGTCAGTATAACGGCTATAATGATTAAGGTTCCGGTTATATTGCAAAGAGCGGGAAGAATCTTCCCGCCCCTTGTTTTTTTATTATTGCCGGACAGTTTAGATGTTTTTTTCATTCTCATCAACTCTTTGGCTTTTTCGGTGTGCCGGATCCGGATTTAGCGGAGCCGGACGGTTTCTTTTTGGAGGAACCACCGTTCTTCTTCGGTTTATCTCCAGCAGCTCTCTTCTTCCTGGCCTCTTCCGCCGCTCTCTTCTTGGCGTTCGACCTGGCTAAGGCAATAATTCCTCCGAGGATGGCAAGACCGATGATAATAAGAACCGGAAGCGGCAGACCCGACTTCTTCTCCTTGGTATCCTTGTCATTGTCTTTGGAGTCATCGTTAAAATCGGATTCCGTCGTATCTTCCTCAGACGTGTCATCCTCTGAGTAGTCAGCCTGAGGAATCTCATTCGGCTCAATGTCGATTACATCCTCCGGCTCGTTATTTCCGGCGTTCTCGTCATTTTCCTCATTCCCGTTCTCATTCTCATCCCCCTCAATATTCACATTGTCATTATCAGCGGGGGTGGGAGTAGCGGGGTTGTTGGCATTGTTATTAGCGTTATTGTTATTGGCGTTATTGTTATTGGCGTTGTTATTGTTGGCGTTATTGTTCTCTTCCTCTTCTTCTTCCTCTTCTTCCTCCTCTTCCTCAGTAGCAATTCTGCGGTAGGGAAGATAGAAGTCGTTATTATCTTCATCAGAGGAAAGCTTCAAACGGCCATTGTAGGCCAGGGGATTATAACCTTCAATATATGGGAATGCTACTACTACGCTGTCTCCGGGCTCACCGTAATGAGTCTCGGAGGTTCGGATCTCATTGTTCTTATTGTTTCCATTGATATAATGGATCCTGTATTCCACCAGCTTATCCGGCATGGCGTAGCCTACCACATAATCGATATCATCGTTTACTGTAAATGTTCCCCCTGTAATTGTGTTATTATCTTTTCCGCTTTCACGAATTCCCTTCGGAACATATTTGGAAGAGCTGGGCAAAGTGACCAGTTTCTTCAGCTCGGCTTCCGATGAATAGAACTGGATCTGGGTTCCTGCCGGAACCTTGCGGATAGTAATCAGCTTCTTGTCGTAGCTAATGTCACTTGATACAGAACTCAGCGCCTTTTTGGCCTGGGCTGTATCAAAGGTTCCGGGATTGCCGGCATAAAGTCTGACTGTATATGTCGTCTGGGCATTGACGTTCAGACGGATGCCAAACAGGGTCGTAAAGCAGAACATAAAGGTGAGGAAAAGAGCGCCGCTCCTGACCAGGAGCCTGTG
>CACXGS010000096.1 GCA_902767195.1 uncultured Lachnospiraceae bacterium
GGTACTCATAAAGGACGATCGGTCGTTCCTTATAATACTTACCGGTACGATATACCCACATGAAGCTCTGGCTCCCGGCCTTACGGCCATCCTTTGCCACTTCGACCCGGGTCTCATCCGCTTGGAGCACATGGTATCCTTTTAATCGTTCATGGAGATAGTCATACAGCCTTGACAGATACCGGTCAGCACATTTGATCGTCCATGATGCCATGTTCTGTTCAGAGATGCTCACGCCGTTCTGCTCGAAATCTTTTTCGATCCGCCGGAAAGGCTGGGCATTGGCAAACTTGGCATTGATGATAGCTGCTTCAAGGGAAGCACTGACGATACTGCCGCGCAGCAGATAAGGGGGAGTATCACCCTTGATGAACTTTGGTTCCCCTCTCTTGCTGCGGTATACAGCGACGTGGGTCTCTTCTACTTTCCATCCGGCCGGGATGTAGAGGAGCCTCTGGAAGACTTCATCCGGCATACGCCTGCAGTTATCAAGGGAGCCAAAAGTTTTGACCAGTTCTTCTTCCGGGACCTCGATCGTCGGGGCCTGGATGACCGGGAACCTGCTCAGATCCTGCTCTTTCTTCCCCTTAGGACGGGGAGTGCGTTTCCGGGTTGCCGTCTCTATGGTAGGTTCTTCGGGATCCGGACCGGCATCGGAAATGGCTTCTGCTTCATTGAAGTAGATATTTCCTTCGCTGTCAAAATAACCTTGCCCGCTGACCTGGTCCAGCTTCTCTGTCTTGCGTCCGAAACGTCGGTTGTTGGCCAGAGCGATCTGTTCCATGAGGTTGTCCATCCTGGCATTGAGCTGGGTGACCTGGTCCTGCATGGAAGAGACCATTGCGACCAGTGACTCTTTCGACATGGCATTCAGTTGTTCTTTTGTCAGCTTCTCTTTCATCCCTGTCCTCCGTATCTCTGACTTTATTATAGCAGAAACGGCGGAAATAAGCCATTTTTCGGCATACCAGACTTCGTCAGATTGCCTATGGATATAAGGAAGTGTGATGCCTGTATGGAAGTCGGGGTATTCACTTGTCAAAGTTCGTATCTTTCCGAATACACTGCCCATATAAACGAACAGGCTTTGTCCCGGAAAGAAATATATGCTGTAACAGAGCAGTTTTTCTGATATTGAAAACAACAAAAAATTTCTCTGTTTTTCACAAAGATATCAGCCGAGACGATCGGGACGGACTTCCCGGATGAGACCTGGTTTAAGAGGATTGAAGCCTTTCATGAGCCAGGCGTATTGCTCGGGAGTGAGCTCCTGTACTTCCTGTTTGTTCCTTGGCCATTGGAAGCGTGAGCCGGGAATAAGCCTCTTATAGAGAAGGAGAAATCCATCTCCTTCAAACAGGAGACCTTTGATACGGTCAGACCTCCTCCCGCAGAAGAGGAAGAGTGTCCCTCTTTCTAAGGGGTCGAGACTGAATTCCTCCTGTACCAGATAAGAGAGTCCATCGATCCCTTTGCGGAGATCTGTATAGCCGCAGGCAACAAAGATCTTACGTATTCCATTGGTGGCCGCTTCCCTAAGCATGATGGAGGATCTCCAACGTATTGGCGAGCAATTGCTTTGGCGTATCTTCGTTGATCCCGATCATGACTCCTCTGGCAGACAGTATCAACTGTGGACTAAATGCCATAGCCGGAGCACCTGAGAATCCCGATGAACAAGATGATGATGGTGCAGGAGGAGTAATCTCTGCAAATCTGGCTTCTTGTGCATTGTCCAAGATCATAGACTGGACTTGTTTCCTTCTGTAATAAAAAGTTTTTGGAGAGATATCGTTTTGACGACACCACTCGTTGATCGAAAGACCACTATCTGCCTGCTTTCGGATCATGAGAGCCCAGGAATGACGACGCATAGTTCTAACTGTTAACGCAGTGTCCATAGTCTAACCTCCTCCTAAAAAGTCTTAAGATTCTTAAGACTCATTATCTCAGATTGGTTGGATAGACTGAAGACACTCAGTATTTACCATTTACAATCAGCTTGTTATTCTGTTTCTTTGTATTTGTTTAACAATTCATTATTTTCTGTGGACTATTCCGTTACCTGTATCTTTTCAATGATCAATTCATTTGATCCGTCTTCGAGGGAATTGTATTCATCGTAGTGA
>CACXGS010000097.1 GCA_902767195.1 uncultured Lachnospiraceae bacterium
ATATGGCTAATGTACAGGTGGACTGGAATACGACGTTTAACTATATGGGTCTGGGCTCCTGGGGCTGGCACGGATACTGGGGAACAGTGTTTAACATTTACCCGGAGAAAGATATGTTGACTATTTTCATGACCCAGTGCTCGCCGGAACCGCCGTCATGGAAGATTCAGGAGCAGGCTCTCTCTGTAGCTGCCAGCGCTGTTCTTGATTAATCAGCCCTCCGACATCCCGATACCCCGGTACCCTACATAGAAAGGAAGTCAACAATGGGATTACGTGAAGATGCTGATCGGATTATTAAAGACTCCATTGCCAGTGTTTTGCCGGATGAGGCTGTTCGCAGGGCTTTGGAGGGAAGGGATTTCGGTCCGGGCAGGCTTTTTCTGGTGGCGGCGGGTAAGGCTGCCTGGCAGATGGCGATGGCGGCTTCCCAGGTGCTTGGGGATGCGATAGATGCCGGTGTCGTCTGTACCAAGTACGGCCATGTGAAGGGGGAGATTCCCCGCTGTCTTTGTTTCGAAGGCGGCCATCCGGTTCCGGATTCCAATTCCTATAAGGCGACCCAGGCGGCTGTTGATCTGGTTCGTGATCTGACCGGGGAAGACCAGGTGCTCTTTCTCCTGTCCGGCGGCGGATCTGCTCTATTTGAGATTCCTCTGATTCCGGAGGAGGAGATGGCTGACCTTACCCGGAGTCTTCTGGCCAGTGGCGCGGATATTGTGGAGATTAATACCATCAGGAAACGTCTGTCCGCGGTCAAGGGAGGCAAGTTTGCCCGTCTTTGCCAGCCGGCCCCGGTGTTTACTATTGTATTGAGTGATATTATCGGCGCCCCCCTTGATATGATTGCTTCCGGCCCGGCTTATCCGGACAGTTCGACCTGCGGGGATGCCCGGCGGATTGTGGAGAAATATCATTTGGAAATCACCGATAACTGCCGAAGTCTCCTGGAAAATGAAACACCGAAAACCCTCTCTAATGTGGAGACCATGATTACGGGAAGTGTCCGCAACCTCTGCCAGGCGGCTTCCCAAAGCTGTCTGGCTCTGGGCTACAGACCCATTACTCTGACGGACTGCCTGTGTTGCGAAGCCAGGGAAGCCGGTTCTTTTCTGGCCTCCATCGCTAAGACCTATCAGGATACCGAAGAGAGCCTTGCCTTTATCGCCGGAGGTGAGACGGTGGTCCACCTGACCGGCAAGGGAAAGGGCGGCCGGAACCAGGAGATCGCCCTGGCGGCGGCGGAAGGGATTGCCGGCCTGGACCGGACGGCAGTATTCAGTGTCGGCAGCGACGGGACGGATGGCCCGACGGATGCCGCCGGTGGCTATGCCGACGACGGGACCAGGCAGATTCTAAAAGAAAAAGGCATTGACATTTACCAGGTTCTTCAGGATAATGATGCATATCAAGCTTTGGAAGAAAGTGGAGGACTAATTAAAACCGGAGCCACCGGGACCAATGTAAATGATGTTGCCCTTGTGCTGATCCGGCGATGACTTAGAACAAACAAAAAAGGACGTATTATCATGAAAATAGTATTATTAGAGCCCCTGGGCATTGCACAGGACACCCTGGACGGGCTGTCCGCCGGACTGAAAGAGAAGGGGCATGAATTCATATCCTACGATACATTTACCACGGATACCGAGGAACTGATTCAGCGATCAGAGGGGGCTGATGTGCTCATGCTGGCCAACCATCCCCTGCCGGGGGAAGTGATCCGGGCTGACCGCAACCTGAAGTTTATCTCTGTGGCCTTTGTGGGGATCGACCACGTGGATACCGATGCCTGCAGGGAAAAAGGAATTCTCATTTCCAATACAGGCGGCTACTGTAACGATGCGGTGGCGGAGCTGGCCATAGGCCTGACTCTGGATTGCCTCCGCAAGATCAGCGCAGGAGACAAGGCAGTCCAGTCCGGCCAGGGAAAAGCCGGTCTCCAGGGCCACGAGCTGGCCGGGAAAACCGTGGGCATCGTGGGCACCGGAGCCATCGGCTGCCGGGCGGCACAGATTTTCAAAGTCTTCGGCTGCAGGCTGATCGGTTACAGCCGGAGTGTGAGACAGGAAGCCCTGGACCTTGGCATGGAGTACCGCAGCCTGGCGGAACTGATGGCAGAAGCTGATATTATCTCAGTCCATACACCTCTGACGCCGGACACCAAAGGATTAATTGGTGAAAATGAGATTGACCTCATGAAAGAAGGCGCCATCCTGGTCAACACAGCCCGGGGTCCGGTAGTGGACGCGGAGGCTTTGGCAGCTGCCCTGAAAGCAGGGAAGATTCTGGCTGCTACCGATGTCTTTGACAAGGATCCGCCCCTGCCGGAAGGCCACCCCTTCCTGGGCCTTCCCAACCTGATCTGCACACCCCACGTGGGATTTGACACCAGGGAATCCATCGACCGCCGTGCAGCTATGGTCTTTGAAAATGTGGAGGCCTGGCTGGCAGGCAAACCGGTCCGGGTAATGAATTAGCATGGTGATGAATTAGCAATAAAGAGGGCCGCCGCTTTCAGCAGCCCTGAAAACAGCTCATGCAGTCTTCAGGCAGCTGAAAGCGACAGCCCTCTGTTTTATTCTCTGTTTTTTCTCATCCTGCAAGAATGAGATGATCCCCTTCTACAGAGATTTTTTCTTCTCCCAGTACTCCATCAGGATATTGTTAACCAGCGTCCACTCCTCATATTTCTTCTCGTAAATGGAGAAGGTCTTCTCATCCGGAAGGATGGGATCCAGGAGCTTGACGGCCTTTTCGAAGGCATCGTCATAGGACTTGTAAACACCTGCGCCGATTCCTGCGGCGATGGCGGAACCAAGGGCACCGGTCTCCTCGCAGTCGATTCCGACGATGGGCACCTGAAGAACGTTGGCAAAGATCTGGTTCCATACCTTGCTTCTGGCGGTGCCGCCGGTCAGACGAACATGGTCCAGGGGAAGTCCGGCATTTTTAAGAATATCGATATGATATTTATGGATAAATGCACAGCCCATGGCCACAGCGAAACACAGTTCCTCGTAGGATGTGTTCAGATGGACATTCAGGAAATGTGCCCTGGTGTTGGGATGTAAGCTCGGCTGGGCGACAAATGGTCCGAAAATGACGTCGCATTTGGCCGGGTCGATGCTGGCGATCCATTCATCCAGTACCTTGAAGAAAGATACCCCTCGCTTTTCTCCCTCAATCTTGGCCTTATCACCCAGAACTCTGGTGAACCATTCATAGTTGGATCCGGAAGCTCCCGTATAAGAGCAATTCAGATATTCTCCCTTGTAAAGGTAAGGCATGTTGGAGGAGAGTCCGGGGATCATCCTTGTGGAATGGGTCTCATTGATGGACCAGGATCCTGCAACGGCGGTGTAGATTCCGTCGCCGGTGGCTCCGGATCCTACCAGACAGGCCAGAATATCCATCATGCCGGCGCAGACCGGTGTGCCTTCCGCAAGGCCGGTACTCTCGGCAACATCTGCCTTAACCCTTCCGACGATATCGGTAGCCTCGTGAAGCTCCGGCATGCAGTCTTTCATTTCCTCGATGCCGTAGAGTTCAAAGAGCTCATCACAGTACTCCATGGTCTTGGGATCAAACATGAAGGAGCCGCCCCAGCAGTTCAGGTCTGTTGCCAGAACACCGGTAAGCTTGAACATGATGTAATCCTTAAACATCATGGCGCCGCCGATCTGATCATATACATCCCGCTCGTGTTCCTTGTACCAGCGGAGAATGGGCCCGGGTTCCCCGGCAAAGAGAGTGCCGAAAACCAGGTCGTTGATCTTATCGTAGGTTCCTTCTTTCTTGTACATTTCAATGATATCATCCGCGCGGTGATCATGGGAGAAACATCCCGGAGCGATGGCTTCCCCGTTCTTCCCGACGAAAACCAGGCCGTTGCCGAAGGAAGTGACGCCGATACCCTTAATGTCTTTGGCGTCGACGCCGGACTTTTCGATGGCGGTCCTGATACATACGATAATATCACTCCAGAGATTGTCCATATCGAACTCTTCAAATCCCGGTCCTCTCTGCTCAAAACGCATACTCGGGGTTGCAGCCTCGGACATGATTTTTCCGAACTCATCAAAAATGACGACCTTGCTGGACGTATTTCCAGCATCAATACCAATCAGATAATTACTCACTGGTTATCCTCCTTTTTATCTCATAAGCATGCCTCCGGTGGCATCGATGGTGATTCCGGTCAGATAGTCCGCCTTGTTGGAAGCCAGGAAGGCAACACAGTATGCGACTTCATCGGCGGTAGCAACCCTGCCGATCGGAATCCGGCTGTTATAGTAATCCCTCTTTTTCTCCAGGGCATCTTTGACCATGGGAGTCTCCATCATACCGGGAGCCACCGAGTTCACATTGATGCCATAGCCGGCAACCTCTCTGGCAAGGGACTTGGAAAATGTAACCAGACCTGCCTTGGAGGAAGCGTAATGGGCGTGTCCTGTGGTCGAACCGTGAAATGCAGCCTGGGATACGACTTGAATGATTTTTCCTTTCCGATCCTGTTCGATCAGGTGATTAACCATCAGCTTGCTCAGAAGGAAAGGTACTTCAAGGTTCATATACAGAGTCTGGTCAAATGCATCCAGAGTCATTTCCCGCACATAGGCGCTGGGCCAGATTCCTGCATTGTTGACCAGGATGTCAAGGCTTCCCAGGGCATCCACACTTTTAGCAAAGAGTTCTTCCGCAACCCCTCTTTTTCCGAGGTCAGCGGTGATGCCGACAGCAGTGACACCTTTTTCTTTCCCGATCTTTTCTGCGAGACTCTTACACAGATCCTCACTTCTTCCGGAAATAATGACATTTGCTCCTTCATCGGCAAGGATCCGGGCAATCGCCTCGCCCAGTCCCTTGGTAGAACCGGTGACCAGAGCATTTTTTCCTTTCAGACCATAATCCAATCTCTTCACCTCCACGATATTGTTATTCCATTGTAATCGAAACCTGTTGCCAAATATCATCATAATTATACCACAAATATGGTGGTTTGTTGTGTATTTTTGGCAGAATCTCTTGAAAATAAGGCATGTTTTTTGTATGATTATGATAGAGGATTTTCAAAGATGATCCTTCATGCCATGCTTGTGTGAGCATGAATCCTGTCATTTTTGACACTGATATTGTCATGAATAATACATACAGAAAGGAGAGTATCTGATATGAAATATGATGTGGTCATCATAGGCGGTGGCATCACCGGAACTGCCATTGCTCACTGCCTTGCGCAGTATCAGCTGAAGACCATTCTCCTGGAGGAGGGAACTGATGTCGCCTTCCGGGCTACCAAACAGAATGGAGCCGTTTGCCATCCGGGCTACGATCCCCATCCCGGCACCCTCAAAGCCAAGATCAACCCGCCGGGAGCCAGAATGTATCCAAGGCTGGCCAAAGAGCTGGGCTTTAAGATCCGCAACACCGGAACCCTGGTGGTGGCTTATAACGACCGTGACCTGAAAAAGGTGGATGAGCTCATGGATAACGCCAGGATCAACGGCGTGGAGCAGGTGGAGCGTTTGGACCAGGAGCAGCTGAGGAACCGGGAGCCCCATATTAATCCAGCGGCTCTGGGTGCCCTTCTTGCCCATTCCACCAACATGGTCGATGCCTTCGAGGTCGCCATTGCATTTATGGAAAATGCCATGCACAACGGGACAGACCTGGGTCTTAACCAGCAGGTGAGAAAGATTGAGAAGAGAGGGGACCAGGATTTCGTGGTTCATACCCAGGACAGCGTCTATGAGACAAGATTTATCATCAATGCTGCGGGTGTTCACGCAGACGATGTGGCAGCCATGGCCGGCATTCATGAGTTTAAAATGCAGGGACGCCACGGTAACCTTTGTGTTATGGACAAGGTTCTGCCGATTCACACTGTTATGTTCCCCTGTCCATCCCCGGCCACCAAGGGTATCGCCCTGATTCCCACGGTATCCGGCAATTTTATCCTGGGATCTACTGCCACCATGCGGGATGATAAATACGATTCCTCCAATGATGCCCTGGGCATCGATGAGCTGATCGAGGGAGCTAAGCTCCTGCTACCGGAGTTTGATCCCCGTTCAATTATCCGGACTTTTGCCGGCCAGAGACCGGTTTGTCTGGACAATGATAATGATTTCTATATCAAAGAATCCGAGTCCTGCAAGGGCTTTATCCATGCCGCGGGTATCCAGTCTCCGGGAATCGGAGCAGCCCCCGGTGTAGCGGAATATGTCAGAGATATCCTGGCTGATGCCGGCTGTGATCTTAAGATGAAACCGGGCTATGATCCTTATCGTGAGCCTATCCCGGATTTCTCCGATCTTTCTCTGGAGGAGAAGGATGAAATGATCCGCAAAGACCCGGCCTGGGGAAGAATCGTCTGCCGCTGCGAGACGGTTCCGGAAGGAGAGATCATCGCGGCCATCCGCCAGCCCCTCGGCGCAAGAACCGTGGAGGGTGTCAAGAGAAGGTGCCGTGCCGGAATGGGACGGTGTCAGAGTGGTTTCTGCCAGTTCAGAGTCATGCATATCCTGGCCAGAGAGCTTGGGATTCCCGAGGAAGAAGTTCGTTTCGAAGAGAAGGAAGCCCAGGTTCTTTACGGCAGGCTGAAAGGAATGAGGTGAGATCATGCGTAGCTACCAATATGATGTGGTTGTTGTCGGCGGTGGTCCAGCCGGCCTGGCAGCCGCTTTGAAAGCCAGAGAGAAAGTAGAGAAAGTTGCCGTCTTAGAGAGAAATGACGAACTGGGAGGTATTCTCAACCAGTGCATTCACAGTGGTTTCGGCCTTCACGTTTTCAAGGAAGAACTGACCGGTCCCGAATACGCCCAGCGTTTTATCGACCAGGTAGGGGAGACCGATATCGCCTGTTTCCTGGAAACCATGGTCATCGATATCACCCCGGACCGCAAGGTTATTGCCATGAGTCCGGAAGGAATGATCATTTTTGAAGCAGGGGCTATCGTCCTTGCCATGGGCTGCCGGGAGAGAACCCGGAGTCAGATCCGGATTCCCGGAACCCGGCCGGCCGGTGTATTTACGGCAGGTCTCGCCCAGCGTTACATGAACATGGAGAATTTCCGTCCCGGAAACCGGGTCGTGATCCTCGGTTCCGGCGACATCGGCCTGATTATGGCCAGACGTCTGACCCTGGAAGGGGTGAAGGTGCTGGGAGGATATGAGGTCATGCCCTATGCCAATGGCCTCCTCAGGAATATCAAGAACTGTCTGGATGATTTCGGGATCCCGCTGAATCTGAGCACGACAGTTACCAAAATCATCGGCCGCTCCAGGCTGCAGGCAGTGGAAGTGTCCGCCGTGGATGAGAATCTGAAGCCCATTGCGGGAACCGAAGAAGTCATCCCCTGCGACACCTTGCTTCTGTCGATAGGTCTGATCCCTGAAAATGAACTGTCCAAGGAGGCAGGAGTGGAACTGAACCCGATCACCAACGGACCCATGGTAGATGAGGGCCTTCAGACCAGCGTACCCGGTATATTTTCCTGTGGAAATGTACTCCACGTACACGACCTGGTGGATCAGGTTACCCAGGAGTCCGAAGATGCCGGCGCCAGCGCAGCCATGTATGTGTGCGGCGGCGGTGATGAGGCCGATGCAGCCAGGGAGGGAGACTCCCCGGATATGATCAAGGTCATTCCCCAGGGACTTGTCCGCTATACAGTACCGTCCTTTATCCACAAAGATGCTCAGGATATGGTCAAAATCAAATTCCGTGTCGGCAGCCCTGTCGACTACGGAAAGATCCGGATCACTTCCGGAGATCAGGTCATTTTTGAATCAAAAGCAACCAAGAAATTTGTGCCGAGTATCATGGAAAACATAAGAATCCGGCCGTCAGTTATCTCCAATCCGGAAGCGGCCATAGCCGTAAGCGTAATCGAAATCAAATAGAAGAGGAGGAATG
>CACXGS010000098.1 GCA_902767195.1 uncultured Lachnospiraceae bacterium
ACGTTCAAGGTTGTTCTGTTATTCAGTTATCAAGGTGCTTTTGTTTGTCCGCTCTCGCGCGAACTTCCATATATTATCACAGGCAAATCCCTTTGTCAACAAGAAAATTAAATTTTTGACAAAGAAATTTCCGACCCAAAAGAGTCGGATAATTCATCAAAAATCAAGAATATTCTTTCTAATAGTGGTGCCAGGCACCTTTACAGAAGTGTTAACTGCGCGTAACACTTCTGTAAAGGTGCCTGGCACCCTGCCCACTACAGCAGATCCAGATAGGAAACTACTTCTTTTTCCGGCAGCAGTTCTTTCAGCGGCCGGATGGCTGTCGGCTCAAAACTGACGATCAGATCGCTGTCGGCTTTCTGTATATCTATAGCTGCAGTATCGGCAATCTTTGTCAGAATCTCCTCATCGGTCCCGAAACAGAGGTATTCCGGCCCTACGGGTCTCTGCCAGATTGTTAATTTGTTGACACGGATATCTCCGTGAACCAGGGGGATGAACTCTGCTGCACGTTTATCCGGGGTCTCTTTATTGTTCTTCATCAAAGCATTCAGGGTATCTGCATTGCAAAGATAACGCAGGTTAAAGCTTCCGCCGTAGACATAGGCCGGACGGTCAGCTTTCAGCTCTTCCAGTTCTTCCACCAGATAGCGGATTTTAAACCTGGGCTCAATCCCCAGTTTGCCGGTCATGGTCCTGAGCATCCAGGCCGCCTGGGCGGTGAGTACCATCACTTGGTCCGCTCCGGTTTCTTCCATTTTCTTTACGGCTGCTTTCAGTTGTTTTGTCCCTTCTTTGATCATTCCGCAGGCAAAGTACTCAAAGCCCAGGAATACAGGCTCTGCTTCGTTGGCAAAGGCCAGTCCCTTTTCTTTGCAATATAACTCGAATTTCTCTGCGCTTCCGGCATATCCCGCGGCCGCTGCATCGTCCAGAAGGATGGCTGTGTTTCCGGCAGGATCAACGGGAAGATCCCATGCAGGAGCCGGTGCCGCATGACCGCCGTACTGTTTGATCCGTTTTTCCAGATCTTTCCTGCACTTTGCCTTATAGCCTTTCTCCGCCAGCATGGCCCGGCAGAGGAAGATGACGTCGGTGCAGTCCTCCGGATTCTCACGGAAGTTCTGCCAGCGTTCTCCCAGTCTTGACATGATGCCGGAATATACGATCTCTCCGATATAATCTGTCAGGGGAAGCTCTTCTTTCCAGACGGCTCTGGCAAGCTGGAGTTTTCTGGAGGGATAATCATGCATTTTTCTGGAAGCAAGGTATTCCGGACAGTAGCATACGGCCTGATCCATATGAATGACCTGATGATTTAACTGTTCTTCATAAGATTCCAATGTATATTTTTTCATAATCCCAACACTCCCTTGTTCACCAGTCCTTTGGGATCCAGTGCGTCTTTGATCTTCTGCATGACTTCAATTCCCGCTTCTCCGTGCTCATATACCAGGTATTCCGCCTTTGCTTTTCCGCTGCCATGGTGATGGGAAACATTGCCGCCGTTGGCCAGGCTGGTGCGGATGGCGATATCGAGACATTTCCTGTAATAGTTTTCGCCGTCAAAGTCATCTCCTCCGGTTTTGGCGTGGAATATGACATAGACGGAAGCACCGGTGTGGTAGACATGGGAGAAATGACAATCCACACTGTCACAGAGCGGCTCCAGGGCCTTTCTCATCTCTCTCCACACATCCAGGATGCGGTCCCAGGGCGCAGCCACCTCGATGGCATCGGCTGTTCCACCGCGGATGGCATCGAAATCCAGCATCTTTTTCGTGGAAAATCTGGTGGCAAACCAGTCGTCACCGGGCTTGTTCCCCTGGCAGACCCCTTCATGGGCCTGACAGAAGCGGCGGACTGTTTTTACTTCCAGATCTACCATCTCCGCCAGTCCTTCATAGCCAAAGACCACAAAAACATGCCCCTTCTCAAACCCGTATTTCTCAATCTTGGGAATGGCTTCCTCCTCATCATAGACACGGACAACGGCAGGAAGGATTCCGCTCTGGACGAATTCTCTCACTGCTGTCATGGCCTGCTCGGTGCTGGGGAATGTATATGCTTCAAAATATCGTTTCTCGGCAACCGGGTAGATTTTCATCTCCACCTTGGTCACGATTCCGTAGACCCCTTCCGCCCCCAGGAAAAGCTCGTCAAGCTCCGGCCCGGTGGATGCTTTTGGACAGCGGTGGGTTCTTACGATATGGCCGTTTGGAAGGACCACTTCCAGAGAATTCACCATGTCATCCATCTTACCGTACTTGGTGGAAAATGTTCCGATCGCTCTGGTGGATACCATTCCTCCGAGAACGGCGCTCTGGAAAGACTGGGGATAATGGCCGGCGGTAAATCCCGCCTCGTTGAGCATATTCTCAAACTCGGCCCCGTTAAGTCCTGCGCCGCACATGGCGGTACAGTTGATCGGATTGATTTCTATATCCCGAAGTTTCTTGATATCGACAATGATTTCTCCCCGGTCGGGAATGGATCCGCCTACGATGCCGGAACCTCCGCCAAAGGGTATCACACCGATCTCATATTCCTGACACAGCTCCATGATCCGGCTGACTTCCTCTGTGTTGTTGGGTCTGACAATAAGCGAAGGCAGGTATTTATAAGGACCCTGAAGAAGCCATTTATACTCCACCGGATAGCAGCCGTGAGCATAGATCAGCTTCTCTTCCTCCCGGTCAAGGATCTCCACCTCGGGCAATTCCTTAATAATGCTTTCAACAAATTGCTGTAATGCTTTTTCCTTCATGATTCCTCCTGTCATATCCTTTCCATGGTTCTGGCAGCGATGATATCCACGCCGGTCTCCCGGATGTTCTCGACAATGATGTCTCCTTCTCTTACCGGAGCAGTGACGCTGATCTGATAAAGATCCTTCAGACAGTCATTGAATATACTGCGGCTGATCTCACCGGAACTTACAACGGGCAGCAGGGAATAGGGAGCCTGGCTGATACTTACTGTAGTCGTAAGTACCCGCCTGGGATCCTTGTATTCGTTGATGGCATACTCTTCCCCGTTTTTACAAAAGAATCCTTCTGTTTTTATATTTCCGTCATCATCAATCTTCAGGGTACCCACACAGCTCCTGGGGCACACGATACAAGTATAGGTTTTTTCTATCATAATGATCACACCTCCATGTCGATGGTAATGTTCTCATCCATGAGGAGAGCGTCCTTCCTGAGCACTTCGCCAACCATTTCCGGCGGTTTAACAGCCACGTGTTTTCGAAGTCTGGTTCCGGTATCTCCCTGTGTGAGCACTGCCGTAACATTTTCTTCAGGCTCCTTTACTCTCATGTAGAGGCGGATCCTGTCATTCATGGTATCCTTGCGGATTTTCTGCGGGAATATGAAAGATACATTTCTGCCCGGAAGAACGTCGACGGTCTCATAGGCCTTCTCCCCTTCCCGCACATAACGGGCAGCGCCTCTTGCCGCTGTTTCCCCGGTTTCAGAAACGTAATCCACCAGGTCAAATACTGTTGCCACATTTCCTGCCGCAAAGATTCCCGGGATAGATGTCATCATCTCGTCATTGACTACCGGCCCTTTGGTAGCCGGGCACATCTCGACACCGGCATTCTCGCTCAGCTCATTTTCCGGAATCAGACCGACGGATAGTACCAGCAGGTCACAGGGGATATAACGTTCGGATCCCTCAATGGGCGCCAGCTTGTCATCCACATCCACTACAGTGACCCCTTCGATTCTTTTTCTGCCGTGAATCTTACGCACAGTGGTCCCCAGATGGAGAGGAATATTATAGTCTTCAAGGCACTGGACAATGTTCCGGGTCAGGCCGTTCTGGTGGTGCATGATCTCATAGACACCTTCCACCTCGATTCCCTCTAAAGTCATTCTCCTGGCCATAATCAGTCCGATGTCTCCGGATCCCAGAATCACCGCCTTCTTTCCGGGAAGGTAACCCTCCATATTAATATATCTCTGAACCGCACCGGCAGTAAGAACTCCCGCCGGTCTGCTTCCGTAGATCATGACCTGGGACCGGGTCCTCTCCCTGCATCCCATGGTAAGGATCACGGTCTTCGCGTCAATTTCTGTCATGCCGTCCTTCTGGTTGACAGCGTATACTTTTTTATCTTTTGTCACTTCCAGGACCATGGTGTCCAATAAAACAGGAATCTTCAGCTCCACCAGCTCATCGATGAATCTCTGGGCATACTGGCCGCCGGTCATCCTTTTCTTAAAACGCTCAAGTCCAAAGCCGTCATGGATACACTGCTGGAGGATTCCTCCCAGGGTTTTGTCTCTTTCGATCACGATGGTATTAAGCCCCTGTTTATGTGCTTCGATAGCAGCTGCCAGACCGGCCGGCCCGCCGCCGATGACGGCACAGTCTACGATATATTGCTTCATTCTGCCATCTCCTTTCTGGACTTATCCACAAGAATGTTGCTGCCTTCTCCTGCTTTGGTAATCTCCATCTCGTCAAGACCGAGCTCTCTGGCCAGGATCTCCACAACACGCGGGCCGCAGAATCCGCCCTGGCATCTTCCCATTCCGGCTCTGGTCCTTCTCTTGACCGCATCCACGGTCCTTGCCGGAATCTTTCCGTGGATGGCATCCACAATCTCTGCTTCCGTTACCGTCTCGCACCGGCAGATCACATGACCGTAGAGGGGATTCTCTTTAATAAGAGCTTCCTGCTCTTCTTTACTGCATACTCTGAAAGGTTTCTTTCCTTTCCGAATAGGATTGTAGTCATCCCGGATTTCTGCATCCGGAACCATTTCCCGATAAATCTCCGTTACCCGTTCCGCGATAGCCGGAGCCGAGGCAACGCCCGGCGACTGGATGCCGGAAACATGGATAAAGTTAGTAAGGATTTCAGATTTTTCTATGATAAAGTCTTCGATATAATTGGAAGGACGGTTTCCTCCGAAATAGCGAATGATATCTTTCTCGTTGATTCCGGGTGTGAGCTTCTTGCCTTTCTCCATAATAAAGTAGAGATCATTCTCATCCACACCGGTATCCCTCTTATCCGGAACTTCCAGGGCTGACGGACCCCAGAAGGGATTGCCTGCCGGACTGATCTGCGGACCTCCGCCTTTGGTAAAGTTCCTGGGAGCTGTTCCCACGAAGCAGTGCGGCGTCAGATCTGCCTTTTTCCGGTCCATAACTACCAGGGCGCCTCTTCTGCCATGGATGGTGTAGAAGCGGTCACCGGCCATCTCTGCGATCTCATCGGCATAGAGTCCGGCTGCATCGATGACGATGCCGGCCTTTATGATGCCTTTGTTGGTCACGATTCCTGTGATGGTATTGCCTTCTTTGTCCATGGCAAGGACTTCTGTATCCAGCATCAGTTTTGCCCCGTTATCGATGGCATTCTCCATCAGGGCTTCCACGACTTCATAGGGCTCGACAAAAGCTGCTGAGGGAGTCCAGAGGGCTGTCGTCACATCTTTGCTCAGACGGTGTTCGATCTTCCTGGCTTCTTCCCCGGAAATGAGTTCGATGCCGGGAACTTTATTAACCAGTCCACGTTCATAGTAGCCCTTGATTACCTTATCGTCCTCCTCGTCAAACCCGATGACGAAGGATCCCAGACGAAGCAGGGTGAAATCCAGCTCCTCGGCCCACTGTGTGTACATGGCATTGCCCTTTACATTAAATCTGGCCTTAAGGGAGCCTGGTTTGGAATCATAGCCTGAGTGGATCATGCCGTTATTGGATTTGGAAGTCCCTTCACATACATCGGAGGCCGCCTCAAGAACGATGATGCTCTTATTCAGCTTCGACAGCTCCCTGGCTGCCCCACATCCTGTGATACCTCCCCCGATAATCACGATATCGCTCTCGGCCACGATCCCTTTCTTTCTGCCTGCCTCGATATCTGCGGTCCGGTCTATTACAGGCGCCTGATAGTCCTCGGATGTAATGAGGTTGACCACGCCTTTTGTCCCCGGTAGTTTTCCCGCGATGTGTCCGATGTCCACTACCTGCTGCCATACCGGAACAAGGCCTTCAAGAGTGATGACATGCCGCTCATCGATGGACATACTGATTCTGTCTGCAATCTCTTTCCCGCATTGTTCTGTAACCTGACTGTAAAATGTATCCCTTTCTGATGACATATGAACATCCTCCTTGTTTTATACAATCTTCAAAATCATCGAAAAGATGGACGGGGAGAAAACTCCCCGCCTGATCTTATTTATCCTTCATCCAGCCGATGCTTCTCTTAATGGCATCCTGCCACTGGGTATAGCGCCGCTCTCTCTCTGCCTCATCAATCTGAGGATCAAAGGAACGATCGATCGACAGAGCCTTGTCCATCTCATCCAGTGTCCAGAAGCCGGTGGCCAGAGCTGCCATCTCTGCAGCGCCCAGACTGGTAGCCTCAACAGAAGCCGGACGGTTAACCTTTACATTTAACATGTCGGCCATGTTCTGGGCAAGGAAATTGTTATTGGAAGCACCGCCGTCAATCCGCACATCCTGCATCTTAACACCGGACTCTTTCTCTACAGCGTTCAAAATATCTTTCAGACGGAAATTGATTCCCTCCAGAGTAGCTCTTGCCAGGTGGGCTCTTGTGGTTCCTCTGGTGAGTCCGAACATAGTTCCTCTGGTGAATGGATCATGGTAAGGAGCACTCAGTCCGGTGAGAGCCGGCACGAAGATGACACCGTTGGAATCCGGTACAGACAGGGCAAGGTCCTCGGTCTCGGGTGATGCATCGATGATCTTGATTCCGTCACGCAGCCACTGGATCGCAGAACCGGTTACAGCCTCATATCCCTCCAGGGCATAGGTGATCTCATCACCGATCTTCCATGCAATAACCGTATTCAGTCCTTCATCGGAAATGACACAGTTATTTCCGACATTGATATCCAGGAAGGATCCGGTTCCGTTGGTAATGTCAGCGGTCCCTTCTGTCCGGCAGCCCTGGGCAAACAATGCCGCATGCTGGTCTGCGATGGCGCCGGCAATCAGGATCTCGCCACCAAAGATATCCGGATCGGTCGTGCCAAAGCTTCCGGAGTCATTCCGAACCTCCGGGAAAATAGAAACCGGGATTCCCAGATAATCCAGGAATTCTGTATACCACTTACCGGTGGACAGGTCCAGACTTCCCATAACCGAAGCGTTGGAAAATGCTACTGCGTGGGTCTTGCCTCCGGTAAGCTTCCAGATCAGCCAGGTATCGATGGTACCGATCAGGGCATCTCCCTTATCGATGGCTTCCTTAATCTCCGGAACATTCTCGATATACCATTTGAGCATCATGGAGGTATAAACCGGTGCTACCGTCCAGCCCGTAGCCTTCCGGGCTTTCTCTCCCCACTCGCTGTTGTTGATAGCATCACAATCCTTACTGGTTCTGGCATCCTGCCATACAATGGCTTTATAATAGGGGATACCTGTATTCTTATCCCATACCACACAGGTCGCTCTCTGGTTGGTAATTCCGATGGAATCAATCTGGTCAGCAGTGATTCCTGCTTCCTTCATGGCATTCTTACACATGGCGACAGACTTATCATAAATCTCCATGGCATCATGCTCCACCTTGTCCTCGGCCGGTGTGTACTGTGTAAACTCTTCATAGCTCTGGGCAGCGATATTGAAATCCTTATCAAACAATAACGCTCTGGTTCCTGTGGTTCCCTCGTCGATTACCATAATGTACTTGCTCATATCATACCTCCTGTGAAATGAAAAAACAGCTGTTATCATTATCTTGTTGCATAAAAATAAAAGAGTACATATTATGTTAGTTTAATGATAATATAATCATCTCTTTTTGTCAAGAATAATGTTCACTTTCTATTCACTTTTTATAAACATTATAAAAAATATATGAAGTGTCATTAAAAAAAGAGGGTTCTCTTTTCGAGAACCCTCAAAATTAATATTCAAATCACCGTAATATCATTGGCCCTTGCATACTCTTTGTAGCGGTCCGGCATCTTATCGTCCGTAATAAAGGCATCGAACATATCCAGATCGAACATATTGGCCATGGACACTTTATCGAACTTGGAGTAGTCCGCCACCAGATAGCAGGCGTCGGACACCTCAGCCAGTGTCTGATTGGTAATGCACTCTTCCAGAGAGGAGTGGGTTACCCCTTTTTTTAAGGAAACGGCAAGTACGCCCATAAAGGCTTTATCGATATTAAAGTTCCGTAGGAAATCATTGGTAAAGCTGCCGATAAAGGCTCCGGAGATGTTACGCATCTTTCCCCCGGGCATGTAGACCGTCGCATGGGACAGAGTCCTTGCTTTCGCTGCCACATTCAGAGACAGGGTCACCACATTGATGGGGATGGTATCATCCACATAATCCAGGATCAGTTCAACCGTAGATCCCGAATTCAATGCTATGGTATCTCCGGCATGGATCAGCCTGGCTGCCTTCTGTGCTATAATCCTCTTCTCCGGAAGATGAGCCTGCCGCTTCTGGGTAATACTGAATTCTTCCGCTGTCTGGTAAGATGAGGGTTCGTCCACATAGGCGCCGCCGTACATGAGATTAACCCCGTACTCTTTCGACAGGTATTTCAGATCTCTCCGGATGGTGGGAACTCCCACCTGATAGCGTTGTGCCAGTTCATCGGCTTTCACGGATCCCTGCTTAATCAGGATATCCATAATCTCTTTTCTTCTCTCAATGGGAAGCATATCCTACTCCATTTCTTTACTTGTCTTCCGGCATCCGGATGGCCAGACACAGTTCCTCCAGCTGGCTTTCTTCCACCACATTCGGAGCGTCTGTCAGCAGGCAGGACGCGTCCTTGATCTTAGGAAATGCAATGACATCACGGATGCTGGTCTCCTGTGCCATGAGCATGACCAGGCGGTCCAGGCCGTAGGCCAGCCCTGCATGGGGCGGTACACCATAGCGGAAAGCCGTCAGAAGGAAACCGAACTTCTCCTCTGCTGTCTCCCTGGAGATACCCAGACTTTCAAACATTTTCTCCTGGATATCATTCTGATGGATTCTGACACTTCCGCCACCCAGCTCTGTTCCGTTCAGAACAATATCATAAGCCTTGGCACGGACTGCTCCCGGATCGGTATCGATCAGGTCAAGATCCTCTTCCATGGGCATGGTGAAAGGATGGTGCATGGCCGTGAACCGGTTCTCCTCCTCCGACCACTCAAGAAGCGGGAATTCCGTGATCCATACAAAGCGATAGTCAGAGGGATCCAGAAGTCCCAGATCTCCGGCAAAACGGAGACGGAGAGCGCCTAACACGTCACAGACAACTTTATAACGATCGGCGGCAAAGACAATCAGGTCTCCCTGCTCTGCATCCATAGCCTTTATGATCTCCTGAAGTTTCTCTTCACTGACAAACTTGGAGAAAGGACATTTGATGCTGCCATCAGACTTGAGCTGGATATAAGCCAGGCCTTTGGCGCCATAGTCTTTGGCATTCTTTTCTACATTCTTCATTTTCTTGGAGGACAGATCTCCCAAACCTTTGGCACAGACGGCACGGACATAACCACCGTTTGCTGCTGCACCTTCAAAGACTCCGAAACCGCAGTCTTTTACCAGGTCTGTAAGGTCACGGATCTCCATGCCGAAACGAAGATCCGGCTTATCGGAACCGAAACGGTCCATAGCTTCTTTCCAGGTCATGCGCTGTATGGGAAGAGATACTTCCACGTCCAGGCACTCTTTGAACAGAAAGGCCAGCAGACGTTCGTTGACGTCCAGAACGTCATCCACGTCCACAAAGGATAATTCCATATCAATCTGGGTAAACTCCGGCTGACGGTCCGCACGCAGATCTTCGTCACGGAAACATCTGGCAAGCTGGAAATAACGGTCATATCCGGAGCACATCAAAAGCTGTTTAAAGAGCTGGGGCGACTGTGGCAGAGCGTAGAAACTGCCGGGGTGTACACGGCTTGGCACCAGGTAATCTCTTGCTCCCTCCGGTGTGCTTCGGGTCAGGATCGGTGTCTCGATCTCTAGGAATCCTTCCTGGGCAAGGAACTGTCTGGTCAGAGTGGCAATCTTACTTCTTAAGATCAGGTTCCTCTGAATATTGGGCCTGCGAAGATCCAGGAAACGATACTTCAGCCTCAGATCATCTTTCACGGTAATGTCGGCATTGATCGGGAAGGGCGGCACCTCCGATTCGGACAGGATTCGAAGGCTCTCCGCCTTCACTTCGATCTGGCCGGTCTTAAGGGCCTCGTTAAACTCCCCGTTCCTCTTCAGTACAGTCCCGCATACTGCGATCACATACTCCGACCTGAGAGAACCGGCTTTCTCGAAGCCTTCTTTACCGATGGTGTCCTCTTCAAAATAAAGCTGGATCAGGCCGCTTCTGTCTCTGAGATCCACAAAGATCAGGCTTCCCAGGTTTCTTCTCTTCTGTACCCATCCCATCAGAGTCACTTTCTCTCCGATATTATCGTTGGTCAGTTCTGCACACCGATGGGTTCTTTTTAGTCCTTTCATGGATTCTGCCATGTCTATATCCTCCTGGATTGTTTATTGTCTATTCACCTATTTCGGCTTCATTGACCTCCACCTGCTGAGTATGAAGATAAATACTCTCAAGCTTGGCTTTCAGGTCAGCCGACTGTGTCAGTTTCTGGAAAGCCAGAAACACTTTCATATCAAAATATTTCACTTCATCAATCATAATGGTTAAGGCCGTCTCAATATCAAATGCTCCGCGGACAGGCCGGTTGGCAATCAGTGCTCCGAAAGCATCACATACTCGCAGGATCTTTGCATTCAGCGGAATCTCATCCCCTTTCAGGTTGTTGGGATAACCGCTGCCATCCACATTCTCATGGTGATAGAGAACCGCCGTCAGAATCTCATCCTTGTAGCCGTGCTCTTTTAATATGGCATAGCCCAGAGTGGGATGCAGTCTGACATAGCGAAGTTCATCGATATTCATATGGGCTTCTTTTTCTTCGTATACATAGGAACGAAGACGCAATTTGCCGATATCATGTACCAGTCCCGCCACTGCGAGATTATGGCACTGCTCCTGCGGCAGTTTCATCTCTTTTCCGATCATGTATGCCAGGTTGCTTACAATCATTCCGTGAACAATATGATCTCCCAGAGAGTCCTTCAATGAAGTTTCCAGTTCATGTACCCATTGATTCTCCATGATATAACTCTCCTTTCTCAGTTATTCTTCTTACCGGTCTTCCAGATACTGCCTCTTTCTGTCAATCATCTCATCGATTCTAGCAATGTAATGCTCCAGGCTCTTTACATTTTCCGTGCGCTCGATCCGTCCGGTATCGGGAAAGACAACCTTGGTGGTGGCGCCAGCACCGCAGGAAATGATATCCTGCTTTTCCTCCATGATGAGGATGTTGTAGAGACATTCTTTTCCGGGTACGCTGTATCCGATGTTTTCAAGATTCCCCGGTATATTCTTCTGACGGTACATATAGTAGGGCTCCATCCCCATCTCCCGAGCATACTGGTCCACCCGGGTCAGCATCTCGTTGGTGCTCCCGTATACCAGACTCCGGTAGCGGTCTATCTCAATGTTCAGATTGGCCGCCCGCTTGATCGCCAGAGAATGTACCGTCAGGCTCTCCGGTTTCAGGCGAAAGATTCCGTCGAGGGTTCCTTCCACCTGCTCAAGCCGCTCTCCGGGAAGCCCGGTGATCATATCCATATTTATATTATCAAAGCCGGCTTCCCTTGCCATGGAATAGGCTTCCAGGGTCTGGGTCACCGTGTGTTTTCTTCCGATCAGGTCCAGTGTGTCCTGGTGCATGGTCTGAGGATTGATGGATATCCGGCCAACGCCGGCATCTTTCAGAATCTTAAGCTTCTCATCGGTAACACTGTCAGGTCTCCCGGCTTCCACTGTAAATTCCTCTGCCCGGCTTACCGGAAACAGGGCATGTACTCTGTCCATCAGCAATGCCAGGGAAGCAGGATCCAGGGCGGTGGGCGTTCCTCCTCCCACATAAACCGTGGTCAGTTTCTTCCCTTTCATCCTTTCTGACACATATTCCATCTCACGAAACAGGGCCTGCATGTAATCCGGGATACATCTCCCGAAACGAGAGACCGGAAAAGAAGTAAAAGAGCAGTACAGACAGGTCGTGGGGCAAAAGGGAATCCCGATATAAAGGCTGTACTCCCGGGCATAATCCCGGGCGGCCAGGATCTCCCTTTCCTTCTGCGCCACGGTTCGGCACAAATGAGCTTTCTGGCGGTCTGCCAGATAGGTGCGGCAGAAACGGCTCTCCAGCGCGTTGCTGTCCTCTTCCCCTTCCTCC
>CACXGS010000099.1 GCA_902767195.1 uncultured Lachnospiraceae bacterium
CAGAAGTTTGGAATTGCCGCATTCTCTGCCGGCTGATCGGCTGCAGCCGCAGGCTGCTGTGGTGCTGCCTGCTGAGGAGCTCCGCCACCCTGCATGGTATTCTGCATGTTCTGCACCATCTGCTGGCCCATCATCATACCCATGGAAGCCGAAGCCATATCCACTGCCATGTTGCCGCCGGAACCACCCTGGGCCAGAGCATCTGCGAAGGCCATCTGCTGGTACTTGTTCATATCGCCCACCATGGACTGGCTGGCTGCCTTGTTGATCATCTTCTGGATCTCTTCCGGATAGGTTACGGACATAATCTGGAAGCCGGTCATGGTAAGACCAATCTTCACCAGTTCCATATCAAGCTCTTCCCGGATGCCGTTGGAGATCTCTACCGAGTTGGCCTGGATATTAAACATATCCTTTCCTTCCCGTACGATCCAGCGGAGAAGCAGCTGGTCCAGAACCGCCATCACACGCTCTCTGACATCGGCTGTGGTGTAAATCTTCTTGACACCGGCAATCTTCTCAATCAGCAGCTGATAGTCACCAACTTTAAAATTAAATGTTCCGTTGGCCCGGATGGGCAGTCCGCCCGGCAGTGCCTGACTGGGCAGATTAATAGCCTGCTTGGTTCCCCATTTCATGGTGAATTCCTTGGTATTTACAAAAAGGACCTCTGCCTTTAACCCTGTCTTGAATCCGAAACGGAATCCTTTTAATGTTGACAGGAAGGGGATGATCTTGGACTCGACATCAAAACGTCCCTCATCCCGGAAAATTCCCTCGATCTTTCCGTTATAAAGGAAAATGGCGTCCTGTCCGGGACGGATGATCAGAACGGATCCCTTCTTAATCTCTGAATTATCCCATTTATAGAATATGACATCATCACGACTCTCTTCCCACTCAATGACATTTGATAACTGTCCATCTAATATTCCCATAGCAACCTCCTTTTCTTTGATCTGCTAAGATATCTCCTTTATAAAGATGATTTCAGAAAGCCGCCCTACTCCAGGCCCAGCTTCTGTTTCATGGCAGCCAGCTCAGCATCAACTGCAGCTTCCTCGGAACCAGCCGTACTGTCATACTTCCCGGCCAGTGCATCTGCATCCTCTTCCCTGGATGCCGGTTTATTAAGCTCTGCCTTGGCATTGGCAATATCCAGCATCTGATTGGCCTTTTCTTCCATGCGCTCGAAAGCAGCCATACCGGACTGGGCTGTGTTATAGGAAGCACCGATCTCATTGAGGCGCTCCTGTGTCTTGGCCACCTGCATCTTTGCTTTAATGGCACTTTTCCTCTCTTCCAGAGACCGGAGATCCTTCTCCAGCTTGTCATGCATCTCCCTCATCTGGGATGCATTGGACTGTGCCTGCTCATAAAGAGAAGTAAGGGTGCCCCTCTTAGCCTCCAGGTCCGCCTTCTTGGAAAGAAATACTTTGGCATCGTGTTCGTTACCGGCAATCAGGGCTTTCTCCGCATACTTGGTCATCTTCTCGATCTCCTGCTCGTTCTCATCGAGAGCTCTCTTCGCCCTGGTTTCCTCCGCCATCACCGAAGCAGTCTCAGCCTTCACCTTACCCAGATCGCTCTGAAGATCTCTGGTGTACTGGTCGATCATCTTAATGGGATCTTCCGCCTTGTCCAGAAGAGCGTTGATGTTGGCTGACATTATGTCTTTGAAACGTTTTAAGATGCTCATAATCATAATCCTTCCTTTCTACATTAGAAAATCCACATATTCACCATTAAAATGGAGCTTTATCAATATCTGAATATACCAGGCTTATTATACAATAAACCCATGTTTTCGGTCAACAGAAAGCCTTTCCGGCAGAGCCCTGCAATCTTCCTCTTGTCATCTGGTAATAAAAACTATATACTATAGTTACAGATAGCATTTAAGGGAGGACAGTCTTTTGAATAAAAACAGAGAACAGTGGATTCATGATCTGGTATACAGCGATCTGATCCAGCCGGAAGATATCCCGGACATCGGCCTTTACATGGACCAGGTCACCACTTTTATGGAGACCCGGCTCTCCTCGCAGAAGAGATATCCGGATGATAAGATCATGACCAAGACCATGATTAATAACTATACCAAGAACAAGCTTCTTCCCCCCTCTGACCGGAAGAAGTATTCCAGGGAACATGTCCTGATGATCCTGATGATCTACTATCTGAAGAACATGCTTTCCATCTCGGATATCCAGACCGTTCTGGAGCCTCTGGGAGGGAGATATTTTAAACAGTCCTCCAAAAAGAGTCTTAACGTGGAAGAGATCTACCGCCATGTTCTTTCCGACCATGAGGAACGCAAGGATGCTATTTTTGAAGAACTCACGGGAATTCTGAATGATTCCTGTCTCAACTCTGCGCCGGAGAACCTGTCCGCTGCAGACCAGAGCTACCTGGAGTATTTCTCCCTCATCTATCGGCTGAGTCATGATATCTATATTCGCAAGAAGCTCATTGAGCGCCTGATCGATGACTATCGGAAAGATTCCCCCACCGGGGATAATAAAAAGAAGAAGAAATAATAAAGATGCAGGATCCGATACGATCCTGCATCTTTTTACTGATCTTCAGAATCCTCCGGCGGCATCTCTTTCAGACGCCGGAGAACAAGCTCATATCCGTCTGTCCCGTAATTAAGGCACCGGTTCACACGGCTTATGGTAGCCGTGGAGGCACCGGTCCGCCTGGCAACCTCCTGATAAGTGGCATCCCCGTCCAGCATGGCGGCCACCTCAAAACGCTGGGCCAGGGAAATGAGTTCATTGGCCGTACAGAGGTCCTCGAAAAATGCATGGCACTCCTCCGTACTGCGCAATGTCAGAATCCCTTCCATCAATTGTTTTACCGCATCAGTTCTCACTTTTTTACTCAATGTTGTCTCTTCCTCCTGGTGTACTGTGTCTACTGATAATCCTCTATATCAAAGGTAGTAATCTTTCGACCGCCGATCCTTCGATTGATAAGATAATACTCAGGGGTAAGGTCTCCCTGATCGGAAACATGGAGCACCGCAAAGGTGGGACCGTAGGGCTCGAACTGTCTGGGCAGTTCAATGCTGCCCGGATTCATCAGCGTGATAATTCCCTCATCGTATTCCATCTCATAATATGCCGGTCTGTGGGTATGGCCGTAGAATACAACATCTGCCCCCATCTCCATGGCATGTTCCACAATCATATCAAAGTTCCAGCTGACACCGTAGCGGTCACCGTGGGTAACCAGGGCTACATGGTGATCATCCAGTTCAAAGAGGTCCTCTCTGCCGCGGTCTCTGTCAAACATAAAATCACAGTTTCCCCTGGCAGCATGTACCGGACAGCCCATCATATCTTCCAATTCCTCTACTGAGAATTCGATATCACCGCAATGAACCACCCCATCAAAGTTCTTTCCCATCACCGTGATCACATTCCTCAGATTCTTAAGGCCGCCGTGATTATCACTGACCACCAGATATTTTTTACTCATAAACTCTTTCTCCCGATTCTCGGTATCTGATTCCCTGTCCCTTCAAAGCAGGGCAGAGTCCCATTCTTCATCTGATGTCATTTTCATTATACTTGATTTCCCCCAAAAAAGAAACTATACTATATGAAAAACTATGAGACTTTTTCTCACTGGAGGTTTTTATGCGCGAACAATATTCTCCTGTCGGTGTCTTTGATTCAGGGATGGGAGGAATCAGTGTCTTAAGGGAAATTACAAAATATATGCCCCAGGAGGATATCATCTATGTGGGGGATTCGGCCAATGCTCCCTATGGAACAAAGGACGTATCCGTTGTACGGGATCTTACCATCGGCCATATCCGCAATCTGGTGGAATGCCATCGGGCAAAAGCTATCGCCGTTGCCTGCAATACGGCCACCAGTGCCGCCGTCGCCGATCTCAGGGTCATGTATCCTGACCTTCCTCTGGTGGGAGTGGAACCGGCGATCAAGCCGGCCGTCCTTGCCGGCGACCATGGCAGGATTCTGGTTATGGCCACTCCCCGGACTCTGGCAGAACCCAAGTTCCGGAACCTGCAGCATCAGTATGAAGATCTTGCCGAGATCTACCCTCTGCCCTGTCCGGGACTGATGGAATATGTAGAGCGGGGAATCCTCAAAGGGCCTGAGCTGGAAGATTTCCTCCGCAGGCTTCTGGAACCCTACCTTGACAGGAATCTGACGGGCATAGTCCTTGGATGCACCCACTATCCTTTCCTGAAAGATTCCATTTCCGGAATCGTCGGAGAGGAAGTAGGAATCTTTGACGGGGGCGAAGGAACTGCCAAAGAGCTAAACCGCCGTCTTAGCGAAGCAGGGCTTAAGGAGACAGACCCGGATCGCCGGGGCAGCCTTACATTTTATAATACATCAGGTAATACAGAGCTTCTGGAGCTTTCCCGCTTTCTTTTTACCCACAATAATCCGGATGCTTCCATGTGGACGATCCGGTTTGGTGATCGAAAGGATCTGTAGACCGGCGTGGGACCGCCTATGAGGAAGCCATCGTTATCAACACTATCCATTCTGTAAGGAGGTAACTTATTTGTTTGATTCCATCCGAAAGTTTTTTTCAGGCAAAAGCAAGGTAACCCTTGCCATCTTCGGAATTATTGCCATCGGATTATACTATTATTTCGAATTGCCCATCATCAATATCCACAGCCGGGGATTATGGAAATTTATCATGTTTCTCCTCTTTATCATTCTTGTAATCATCGGAGGAGGTTCGACCAGCGTTTCCATCCTGGAGACCGGCAAAAGACGAAGAAATATACAGGTCAGCCTGCCATGGCACAAAAAGGCATTTAAGGGTATGGCCATCGTCCTGGGAGTCGTTTTTGCCATATACATCATCGGTTCCGTTCTCTCCTCTCCCCTGGTCAATGCCGGCAAATACCAGAAGCTGCTGAAGGTAGAGAAGAGTGAGTTTACAAAGGACATTACCCAGATTTCCTATAAGCAGATCCCCTTGCTTGACAAAGATTCCGCCGCGATTCTGGGAGAAAGAAAGATGGGAAGCCTGGTGGACCTGGCCTCCCAGTTTGAGGTGGCCGATGAGTACACCCAGATTAACTACCAGGATAATCCGGTGCGGGTGACACCGCTCCGCTATGCCAGCCCGATCAAATGGTTTACCAACCGAAGGGCCGGTATTCCCGGATTTATGTCCATTGACATGACCAGCAAAAAGACCAACCTGATCCGTCTGAAGGAGGGAATGAAATACTCGCCTTATGAATATTTCAACCGTTACCTGATCCGGCATCTGCGTTTTAAGCATCCCACCTACATTTACGATGACATCAGTTTTGAGATTGATGAGGAAGGGACTCCCTACTGGGTCTGCAGCGTTGCCAGATACCG
>CACXGS010000100.1 GCA_902767195.1 uncultured Lachnospiraceae bacterium
ACAAGACTGCTGTCCTTCTCAACGATCGAATGCGACAAACATCTTGCACAGAGATTTCGCAGGATGCTGGGGGACAGGCTTTACCGTATTACCCGTCTCCGCATCATCGGAGATGTTCCTATTATGATCGAGCACGCTTTTATCCCTCAGGAGCTGGCGCCCGGACTGGAGGAGCACGATCTGGTGAAGGGATCCTTATTTGCTATACTGGAGAACAATTATGGTCTGATCATGGACCATGGTGAAGAGAGAACCGGCATTACAGCGGTTAATGCAGAAGAGGCTGATTATCTGAAGATAAAGGAAGATTCTCCGGCTTTCTGGATTGTCAGTACAACCAGGGATCCCGATGACAAGGTGGTGGAATACTGTCGTACTGTTGCCCGTGTCGACGTCGTTGAGATGTCCAGTATCCTTCGATGGGACTATGGAGGAGGTGTCGGCCATGAGTAATGTCAATTACAAATCTCCTCTTTACATCCAGCTGCGGGAAGTGATTCGAAGCAAAATAGAAGATGGCGAATACCCGGTCGGTACCGCCATCCCTTCCGAAGCCCAGCTGGCCGAGACTTATAACCTGCACCCTCTGTCCGTACGCAGTGCTCTTTCCGCACTAAAATACGAGGGACTTCTTCGTTCCGTCCAGGGAAAAGGGGTCTATGTCAACGGTCCCAAGACAGAACGGGATCTGGAAACACTGGGCGGCTTTCGCCAGACCATGGATGAGCGGTCTATCGACGCCCATACCCGTGTACTGATCAAGGCATTGCGTCCTGCCGGCCCCTACTATTCCAGGCTTCTGGATCTGGCAGAGGAGGATTCGGTCTGGTTTACAAAACGTATTGACTATATAAACAGGGAACCTGCCGCTCTGGAAGAGATCTATATCCCGGAGAAGCTTCTGCCTTCTTACGGTGATGTAGACATTGAACTATTCTCCATCTACGACATTCTCATATGGAATGACCTGCGTCCGACCGATGCTGACCAGACCCTCCGGGTTGTTTTTCTGGAGCCCTCCAAAGCGAAGCTTATTAATATGAGCTCCGATCAGGCCGTCATGGAACTCACGAATCTCACCCGGGACGCCAGGGGGCGAAAGATCGAGTTCGCCCGCAATTATGTAAGACCGGACAAAATAGAGTTTTTTACCCATTACGCAAAAGAGCATAAGCAGCAGGGCAAGTGATACCAGCTCATCGCAAAAAACCAGGGCAGTGTGTTTTCTACACACTGCCCTGGCATACATTTTGCAGATTAAGGTGGCGTCACTTTATTTGACCGGCACACAATACTCATCATTGATCTTCTGGACCTTCTTTACACGACGAACGTATTTGTCTGCAGTCAATGCATCGGTGGACATATATGTCTTTACGATCTGCATGGCAATCATGCCGCCGATAATCTTGGCACCCAGACAGAGAACATTCGCATCGTTATGCTGGCGGGCCAGCTCGGCACAGAAGGGATCCTGGCAGACACAGGCATAGATTCCGTTTACCTTATTGGCAATCATGGCACTGCCGTATCCTACGCCATCCACAAAAATACCTCTGTCACATTCCCCTTTGGCGACTGCCAGAGCTGCTGGCAGGACAAAATCTGACAGGTCACAGGATTCCTCATCATAGGTTCCGAAATCAACCACTTCATGGCCCTGTTCTTCCAGATAGGCTTTAATCTCGTTCTTCATGGATGTTCCGGCATGGTCATTGGCCATTGCAATTTTCATTAATATACACCTCCTCGGTCAATATGGTTAACGTTTATAACACATTATTATCTTAATCACCAGATTGTTACCCAGTCTTCCGGAGACAGGTACATACCGTCTCCTTCCTTAATTCCGTAGAAATCCAGAAACTCATCATACTGCTGCAGTGTCGTGTTGCATCGCAGATACATCATAGGATGGACATCTTCGATGCGGGAATATGCCATCTGAAGGTATTCTTTGTTCAGCCAGAGTCTTGCATAGCTCTTGAAGAATGCGTCATAATCAAAGTCCTGTTTTTTCTTTGCGATTGAAAGCACGGCCTTGAATCCGCCAATGTCCGCGCAGGCTTCCCCTGTCATAATATCACCATGAAAATCCTGCCCTTTCCATGGATGCATATTATTGAAATAATCAGCAAGTTTTTTGTTTTTCTCCTGAAAAGCTTTCCTGTCTTCGTCGGTCTACCAGTCAATCATATTGCCGTCCTGATCGAACTGTGCTCCGCTGGAATCAAAGGCATGGGAAATCTCATGTCCGATAACACAGCCAAGCCTTGGTAACAACTCCCTCCAGGTTCGTGTCCATCCAGGGCGTTCCGGTGGAATAGTCCGTCCCTTCTTCTTTGGTTTCTGCAGCTTCTGCGGCTTGTTCCGTGGTCTGTTCGCCGGAAGCTGTGCTTTTCTCATTCGAAGCTCCGCAGCCGCATAAGAGCCCTGCAGACAGGCTCAATATCATAAGTATCGACAGACATTTGCTCTTTGAGTGCCTCATTGACAGGATTCCTCCTCTTTTTTTAATACTGTCAATTTCTTCATACTTAAACTTTAAGAACGATAAAAGGGGCAACGTTCTTTTATACATTCCTGGTTGATCCCGGAGAATTCACATACAGGATCTTCATAGTCCAGCTTTACAGGATAATGATTGTTTATATATTCCACGCCGTTCCTGAAGGCGATCATAGCATCTCTTTTACAGCACCTGGGACCGTTGATGGTACCCATATCCTTAAGTGCTGCCGAAGTATAGGCCATGTGGTCTCCCCAGCTTCCATCCCGGGAAAGGGGGCCTGTTTTATCGATGACAGCCAGGGCAGCCCCGACGGAAGTAATGGCTCCGCAGACACCCCACAGTCCACACATGGCTCCAGGCATCCGGAGCCCTTCATGGAACAGACGATTCAGACTTTCCTCCAGATCAATCCGGCCGCCTGCATTGTGAAAAGCCACAAGAATAGCCGCTCCATCCAGAACATGATGCTCCGGTCCGTGAATGCTGATATAGTCTTTTTTGGCCATGTTCTTAAAAATCCGGACCGGATTGGTTCCTTCTTCCTCTTTTATATCTTCAATAATCCTCTTCGCTTTTTCTTCCATCGTCATGAGTAATCGCCTCTGTAAAAATGCATTTCGTGCTTCATTTCATCTCGAGATGGAGATCATCTGTTTCTATGCTTTTAGGCACAAGGTAAATAAGATTGAACCCTTCCTGGGTCTCCTTTGTGGAAAACCCTTCTTCCGCATCGAAATCAACACCCCATACAGACCACATACCGGGCTCGTATTCTCCCCCATTGGAATCCTTCAGGATAAATGTTTTCGTAGACTCTTCCGAAATCTCCGAGGTTGTTATCTCACTGTCTGCGCTAATCAGTTTCACTACGATATAGCGACTGTCTTCCGGCGCTTCCTTTACCGAATAGTGATCGGAATCATTCATATCACGAAGCTCTTCCAACGTGAGAACATAGTTAAGCCAATTAAATTCTTTTGCCTCATCTTCGGTGACGGCTTCCGTTACTTCCTCACTGTCAGAAGGAGCTTCTCCCGTATTCCCGTCAGCAGAACCGCTCTGAGAACCGCATCCTGCCAGAAGCAGAATCATCGAAAGTGTAACAAGCATTACATACAGATACTTTCTCATCATTTTCCCTCCTTTACAGTACATAACTGAAATACCAGAATAAATTATCTGGGGCCTTCTGTCTCCGCTTTTATTTTATCATACTTGTTTTCATTATAGCAATAATGCAGAAAGATATGTTACCCGTTGGCTGGCTCTTTGCTGCTATTTGTGTTACCATACAGGAGAAGGAAGGAAGATATTTATGAAAAAGGCTGTAATCTTTGATATGGACGGAGTCCTTTCTGATTCAGAGTGGATCTATGTGGACAAGATACTGGAGATGCTTGGGGAAGAAAGTACGAGGTGATAATATGAAAAAAGCTATACTGGTCTTATTGGTATTGATTATAGTTTCAGCAGGATGCGAATCCAATCAGATTAAAAACTCATCAAAGGCAGGAAGTTCCATACCGGGAACATGGCAGACAGCATCCATGACAGTAGCAGAAGACGGAACCAGCACCTCTGAATACTATGTGCAATTTACTGACTCAGAAATTATTTATGGCCACATGAAAGACGAAAAATTTGTCCCTGATCATTCCGATCAGATCAGTCTTCTGGAGAAAACAGAAACAGGAGGATATAAAATACAGGCCGTATCTTCGAATGGAGTACAATATACCTATCAAACCTCTGAAAGTAATGCTGACGTTTTGAATTATTTCGAAACATGGCAGGAGGAGGAATATCCGGACAAATATAGCGGAGGCGCGTCACTAATCAAGTGTCAGTGACACCGCAGCATCAGAGCATACGCTAATATTAAAGAGGCATGACTGCAAAACCGGCAGTCATGCCTCTCTTTCCTTATCAGGATGTATCAGTCTTCCACATGGGTCATGTGGATCAGTGCTTCTTCAATAATATCTACAATATGCTGATCATCTAACGAGTAGAAAACATTCTTCCCTTCCCGTCTGGACCGCACCTGATGCATATTCCTCATAACAGACAGCTGGTGGGAAACCGCTGACTTCGTCATATTGAGGAGTACCGCAATATCTCCGGCGCACATCTCTTTTGTTTTCAACGCATACAGGATCTTAATCCTGGTATTATCCCCTAATATTTTGAAAAAGGCTGCCACGCTCATCATCTCCCGTTCACCGGGCATATGTTCCCGCACTTCATCAATAATTTCAGGGAACATTGGCTGGCAGTCATTTTTGTTCGATTGCATATCTTCCTCCCAAAACAGATTACCATCTGAGCAGTCATTCAGTTGAATAATCGTTCAACTGTTATTCCTGAATTTTACCTCTGTTTCCTTCTTTTGTCAACTCGGACTTTATTAATGCCATCCGTAAACCAATACACCGACAATTGCTGATATGCT
>CACXGS010000101.1 GCA_902767195.1 uncultured Lachnospiraceae bacterium
ATCTCCGGCCTTTTGACTGGGCCAGGGAAGGACTGGGAAACGGGATCAGCTTCTTAAAATGTGCCCATCACGGATCGGACTACAGCAGCAGCGATTATTTTCTTCGATATTTCAGACCAGGAATTACCGGGATTTCGGCCGGAAAAAAGAACCGCTATCACCATCCGGGGAAAAAAGCCCTGAAGCGGCTGAAAAAGAACGGATGCTCCAAGATTTATTGTACGTCATGGAGAGGAGCAGTCTTGCTTCAGACAGATGGGAAGAAGACAAAAGTGGGGTATTGGTAAAGACTTCAGTAGTCGAGTTCAAAGAAATATGATAAAATATCCAAGATTAAGATGAAATAGAACCAAACTGATAATACAAGGGAGAATAGTCCTATGAGAATATATACAGCGATAAACACAGACCGCGGTTATCCCATGTCCTGCCTTGACGGGTGTTTTTCCGGACAGAAAGCCATGGTCCTGTGCCTGCACGGATTTGCCGGTGATAAATACAGTTCGGTGATTGAAAGACTTGGGGCTGAGGTGAGAGAAGAGAATACGGGAACCTTTACCTTTGACTGGCCGGCCCATGGTGACAGCAAGGCTTCCTATTCCGACCTGACCATCGATAATTGTCTGGAAGATATCCGGACCGCCGTGGACTGGATGCGAGACCATTACGGACAGATCCCTCTCTATCTTTTTGCCACCAGCTTCGGAGGCTATCTTGGGATGTTGTTCCACCAGAAGTATCCGGATACTTTTGACCGGATCTTTCTCCGGTCACCGGCCCTGAATATGGCAGATGTCATGACCGGTTTTATGACCGACGATCAGCTGGATGCTTTCCTGTCGGGACAGAAGCTCAACTTTGGTTTTGACAGGGCACTGATTCTGACCAGAGCATTCTATGACGATGTAAAAGCTCATGATGTCTTCCGGATGGCACCTGAATATCCGGAGAAGATTGCCATCATCCACGGGGAAGCTGACGATGTGGTGCCCTGTTCCGATTCCCGGGATTACGCAATCCGTTACGGGCTTACTCTTTACACTCTTCCGGGCGCTGACCATCGCTACAAGAATCCCGGAGATGTGGATGCAGTGATGGAGAAAGCAAAAGGCTGGTTTGCCGTCTAGGCAACCAGCCAGGTGTACTTCTTTACGCTATACAGTGGGATAAAAGGTATCAGAATCGGTGTGGATGACACATAGGCCTGATACTCCGGGTCTTCTCCATAATTTTTATCCTGTCGGATCTCCAGACGTCTGGTTCCGCTGAACATAACATAGAGGATTCCCAGATATCCGAGAAGGGCAATGATCCACTGGAGGACTGTCTTATAAGAAGGAATACCTGAGAGAAAGACTCCCGTCCAGAGAAGGACTTCTCCAAAATAGTTGGGGCAGCGGACGATCCGGTAGAGCCCGGTATCCACAAAACGATGGGGATTGACCGCCTTTGCCTTTGTTTTCTGCATGTCGGCCGCCATTTCCAGGAGGGCCCCGGCGACAGCCATCAGGATTCCCAGGATCATAAAGATGTCCATAGAAGCCAGCCTTCCGGTTTTTTTATGGAGCTCCAGACGATTGAGCAGCGGGAAACACATACAGGTATAGAGAATGGCACATGAGATCCAGATGGACAGATTCGCCTTCAGACTGATGCGGCTCTTAATCTCATCCTTTAAAAACTTCCTGTAGTTGAGACTTTTGATCTCCCTGATCAGGAGATATCCCCCAAGGCGGAGTCCGTAAATGATAAAGAGCAGAGCCATGAGAGCAGCTCCCACAGGCATGCGGCCATAGTATATGAAGATCAGCATAAGACCGATTCCCGCAATCGACAGACCGTAGCCGACAGAGAAATAATAGACGTACTTAATGAAACCCACTGCACTTATAACCAATGCTGTGATAAAAATGATCAACAGTGCATTCATAATGATTACCTCGCATTCATGATTACTTTATATCATATCATAGCGGAAAACATGAATGTGGACAAGACAAAGATTTGCGGTATATTCATAGGAGGTGTGTTTTTTTGAAAGCCTGTTACAGATATATCATATGGTTTGCCCTCTACTCCATCCTCGGCTGGTGCTATGAGGTGACCCTGGAAGTGTTTATATACCACTGGGGATATAGCGACCGTGGTGTCCTCTTCGGGCCCTACTGTCCGGTGTACGGATTCGGAGCCATGCTCTTTCTTGTGCTGGTCTATCCTCTGATTAAAGGCAGGCCGCTGAAGGAGAGACTTTTTCGCCTGCCCCTGGTTTTCCTGATGTGTATGACCACAGCCACCCTGCTGGAACTGGCTACTTCTTATCTTCTGGAATTCCTGACAGGAAGCTGGCCATGGCAGACCTATGTGAATTATACTTATCATTTTCAGGGAAGAATTGCCCTGTCCCCTTCCCTGCGGTTCGGACTGGGAGGAATCATTTTCCTTTATCTGCTGCAGCCGCTTTTTGAAGGTTTCTGTGACCGGATCGGGGAACAGTGGGTTAAAAGACTGGCTTTTACCATTCTGGCTGTCCTTGCAGGGGATCTGATCATCACAGTCCTGACATCAATTTTATAATAGATGACTTAATTACCAGTCAAAGTCGATGGAAGACGGAGACGCAAAATAAAAGGAGAACATGATTTGAACAATAACATGCTTGGAGATATTCAACAGCATATCCGTGAACATTCTTTTCCGGGGGTTTATCTGCTGACCGGAGACCAGGCTTATCTGATCCGTCAGGCCAGACTGGCCCTGGAGCATGCCCTTGTAGCGGAGGGGGATACCATGAATTGTACCCGGTACGTTTCCGAGCGTGTCGATATCAATGAATTCAGGGAAATGGCCTTCACCTATCCGTTTTTTGCCGAGAAGAGAGTGCTGATTCTTGATGAGACCGGGATTCTCAAAACGGAGAAAGATACACTGGTGGAACTATTTGCCGGTTTGCCGGAAACCACCTGTATCATCATTATTGAAGCAGAGGCAGATAAGAGAACCTCTGTCTATCGCTGGATCAAAAAGAACGGCTACGTGGCAGAAGCCCTGCAAAAGGATCAGAATGAGCGACAGATGATGGATGCTGCTGTGGCCTGGTTCAAGAAGGCGGGGAAAAAGATCCGCAGAGGAGATGCTGCTCTTCTTGCTGCCTTTGTAGGGGACGACCTGTATGTCCTTCGCAATGAAGTGGACAAACTGATTGCCTACTCCGGAGAGGAGAGTGTGATCAGCAGGGAGGCCATAGATACTCTGGTGGGTTCCCGGATTGAAAACCGGATTTTTGAGCTTACGGATGCCATTGCTTCCGGGGACAAATCAAAAGTACTTGACCGCTATTATGAGCTTCTGATGTTAAAGGAAGCACCCATGCGGATCCTTTACATGATTACCAGACAATACCGGATCCTCCTGATCGCCTGTGAAATGAATGCCAGAGGAACCGACAGCCGGACCATTGCCAAAGAGGCGGGGGTTCATCCCTATTTTATCGGTAAGGTTTTGAAACAGCTGACGGGATATTCCAAAGATGCAGTGCTTGATTATCTGGATGCCTGCCTGGAGACGGAAGAGAGGATCAAAACAGGAAAAGAAGGAGACCGGCTGGGGCTGGAGACTCTGCTGATCAGCCTGACAGAAAAAACACCGGTAATATGAAAAAACCCCGAAAAGCAGCCGCTCTTTTCGGGGTCATCATATTCTATGGATAAAGAACTGCATCGGACGAATCCGATACAGTATAAAGCCGTCGCAGGACTAAGCCATCTTGTTCACAGACTTGGTAAGACGTGCAATCTTTCTGGATGCTGTATTCTTATGATAAACACCCTTGCTTGCAGCTCTGCTGATCTGGGAGATTGCTCCGCGAAGAGCTGTCTCTGCTGCAGCCTTGTCGCCTGCGAGGATTGCTGTTTCTACCTTCTTAACAGCAGTCTTTACTCTGGAACGGATGGACTTGTTACGTAATGTCTTCTTAGCGATGACTTTGATTCTCTTCTTAGCAGATTTGATGTTAGCCAATCTGTACACCTCCACAATTATTTGTCATAATTCTTATCTATTTAATCTCTGACATGTTTTCTATTATTTCGGACACGGACAATCTAATGAAAACATACTGTATTATTTTATGACCTGACAAAGTGTTTGTCAATAGGAAATTTGGACGGATATCAAGTTTTTATGGTATTCCCTCCCGATTCATGGTAGAATGTTTCCGTACTTTTTAAGAATACCAGGAGGAATTCGATTTGTCACGAATTGACCGTAATAAAATAAGAAATTTCTGTATCATCGCACACATCGATCACGGCAAGTCCACTCTGGCGGACCGGATCATCCAGAAGACCGGCCTGCTGACAGAGCGGGAGATGATGGATCAGGTACTGGACAACATGGAGCTGGAGCGGGAGAGGGGTATCACCATCAAGTCCCAGGCTGTGAGGATTATTTACAAGGCCAAAGACGGGGAGGAGTATACTTTTAATCTCATCGATACTCCGGGACATGTGGATTTCAATTATGAAGTCAGCCGGAGCCTGGCTGCCTGTGAGGGAGCCATCCTGGTGGTGGATGCCGCCCAGGGTATTGAGGCCCAGACCCTGGCCAATGTATACCTTGCCTTAGATCACGATCTGGAGATCATGCCGGTCATCAATAAGATTGACCTTCCCAGCGCGGAACCTGACCGGGTTGCGGCAGAGATTGAGGATGTCATCGGAATCGAGGCCGAAGACGCACCGCGAATCTCCGCAAAGAACGGCATCAATATTGACGAGGTTCTGGAGCAGATCGTGGAGAAGATTCCGGCTCCCGGCGGGGATCCGGACAACCCCCTTCAGGCACTGATCTTTGACAGCCTCTATGATTCCTACAAAGGCGTCATCATTTTCGCCAGGATCATGGAAGGAAGTATCCGCAAGGGGACCAACATGCTGATGATGGCCACCGGAGCCACTGCCGAAGTGGTGGAAGTCGGGACCTTCGGCGCCGG
>CACXGS010000102.1 GCA_902767195.1 uncultured Lachnospiraceae bacterium
AGGGGGTAAAGTGCGCCCTTATCAGGGGGAATATTGAAACAGATTTCACCTCCTGCCACGGTTTCCCGGCCGGACAGGATGGAGGACATATAAAGAAAGGAGCATATGACACATGCGTATACAACGTCTCGTGGATTTGGAAGATTTTGAGTTTGATACATTGCTCGTCACCTATAATCACAAGAATCGACTCAGTATTGAATTCGGTAAGGTGAGCGAGGTTTTCGAAGCTCTTCAGGCAGACGGCCTGGTGGGCGGATCCAAGGTTTACGGCCTGAGAGGAAGAGATTTCTCCTACCAGGGACAGCCCTATTATAATCTGATCTTCATCGGAATACCGGAGAAGGCTACTCCGAGAAGATACCAGCTTCAGTTCGGTGCAGCCATGAAGGTTGCCAAAGGCTTCAAGAGCCGCAACCTGCTGATGACCGCAATCGGAGAAGATGTATCCTACTGGCTCAGCTCAGCCATGAAAGGACTTCTCCTTGGCGGATACTCTTTTGATAAGTATATCACAAGTGACGAGGAAAAGCAGGAGTTTAATCTCGGCATCCTTACGGGTATGGACACCGCTTCCTTCAAGAAAGAAGAACAGTATGCCCGTTCCCAGACAGATGCTGTTATGCTTGCCCGTGACCTGGTCAATGAGCCCTCCAACGTAATGACTCCTGAGGCTCTGGCTGAAGCAGCAAAAGACGTCTGTGCCAGGAACAACATCAAGTTTACCGTTCTTGATAAAGAAGCCTGTGAGGATTTAGGCATGGATGCCTACCTTTCTGTCGCCAAAGGCTCTGATAAGGGACCCCAGTTTATTGTCATGGAATACAACGGCCGGGCTACGGACGATGACAAGGTTGCCCTGATCGGTAAGGGTATCTGTTTCGACACAGGCGGATACAATCTGAAGCCCACTCCTCATATGAAGGGCATGCATGGCGATATGGGCGGCGCTGCCGCAGTTATTGGTGCCATGGACGCTATTGCCAAGGCAAAGCTGGGCATCAACGTAACCGCTATTATCCCTGCCTGTGAGAACCTGATCTCCGGCCACTCTTCCAGACCGGGAGATATTGTCCGTTCCTTAAACGGCAAGACCATCGAGATCGGCAATACAGATGCAGAAGGCCGTCTTACCCTGGCTGATGCCATCTCTTACGCCATTAAGGAGTGCGGTGCCAACTACATTGTTGACATTGCCACATTGACAGGTGCCTGCCAGATTGCTCTTGGCGACCGTTACACTGCTGTATTCAGCAACAGCGAAGACATGATGTCCAAAGTTGTACAGGCATCCATCCTGGCAGGAGAGAATGTCTGGAGAATGCCTCTCGGCGATCAGGAATATGACGATATCAACAAATCTTCCGTTGCCGATGTCTGCAATGCCAGCAGCAAGGCCGGCTGCATTGCCGCAGCAAGATTCCTTAACGAATTCGTTGACAGAAAGCCCTGGGTACATCTTGATATTGCAGGAAGTTTTGAATCCACGGAAGACAAGGAAATCTTCTCCAAGGGAGCGACCGGTGCCGGTGCCATGCTTCTCTATGAGTTTGTTAAAGCAATGGAGAAACCATATAAGAGTTACTAATCCCGGACTATTACAGAATGATAAGCGGGCTGCCGATGTGGCAGCCCGCTTTTTGTATTATCTGATATTACAAAGAATAATGGACCCCAGAACCAGAAAGATTCCCGCCATTTCCGATAAGGTCATGAATTCACCAAAGACCAGGACACCCAGGCAGGATGCAACGACCGGTTCTATGGATGCAATGATCGATGCCATTCCATTCTCCACATACAGGAGCCCCCAGGTGTAAACGAAATAAGGGAGCACCGTGCTGGCCAGGACAAAAAACAGGGAAAACAGAAGCATTCCGGGGTTTCCTGTCAATGCCGTGACTGTGGTTTTGAGCTTCATAAAAGGGAGCACTCCCACAGATGCCATAAGGAATGTATAGAAAGTGATGGTCATGGAGGAATAACCTCTGTCCAGAGCGTATCGGCCGAATATCGTATAGAGCGCATACCCGAAACCAGCCCCCAGTCCGCAGGCGATTCCCGCCGGAGTTACCGCTACCGCCTTCCCGAGAATTCCCGTCACCAGTGTACAGCCCAGAAAAGCCATAACAAGAGCAATCCCCTTTTTCGGGCTCAAGGGTTCCCGAAACAGAAAATAGGACAGGATCATGACGAATGCCGGAGCCGTATAGAGGAGGACCGCTGCAACAGACAGATCCGTGAGAACAATCGCTCTGAAATAACAGAGGTTAAAAAAGAGAATGCTGAAGATTCCCGTTCCCACAAAGCACCACAGGTCTTTCATCCTGATCCTCATCTGTTCTCTCTGAAAAAAGAAAAGATAGATAAACAGAATGATTACTGTAACCACGCAGCGGATCCCCACAATCTGCCAGGAATCCATGCCCAAAGCGGAATAACGGCGGACAAAGATCCCGATGGTCCCCCAGAGAAATCCTGCCAGCAGGACAGCTCCCACCGGCAAGCTTCGATTAGTCAAAAAGCATCGCCTCCCTGATGACCAGATTTTTGTTCTTTCTCCATATGGAAGAGAATTCTCCTATTCCCAGAGGGCAGGGATTATGTCCCACTTCCAGGGTGATAAAGGGAATCTGTTTTTTGTAAAGATAATACTCTCTGGAACATCCTCTGGCAGAATACACGCTTTCTGTGGGCATCAAAGAATATCCGGTCAGAGATCTTGCCACCTGGTACATCCTTGTAGTGTTCTTTCGTGTTTTCTTTTTAGCCTGTCCCGCACATCGTCCGTATAATATGGATCCCGTGGAGTGATAGCTGACAATGCCGACCACTTTACCCTGGCGGCCCACTTCGTCAATCCTCTTACGAATGGCTCTGGTTTCCTTCTCGCTCTCTGCCTTGCTGCCGCGGTATCCGGAGGAGCCGGGAGAGCCGGACTTCTTCCAGTAAGATTTCCAGTTACGATTCAGGTCCACGCCTCTGGCGTTGGCTTTCCAGCGTCGGGATGAGCCTCCCATTCTGCGAAGTCTGCTTCTGAGCTTTTTGTTTCGAATCGATTTGAAACCTTTCTGACTGATGGCGGTTCCGTCCGGATTGGCAGAAGGAATGTAATGGATTGCCACAGTCTTCAGTACCTTGCTGATCCGCTTGCCGTTTACCTTCTTTTTGTAATGGGCCATATAATACTCAATCTGCTTCATACAAAGCTGGATGGTCATATACTCTCTGGCATGCAGATTTCCTATGACATAAAGATGCCTTCTGGCATTTTCATTTCCAAGAATCACCTCATAAAGCTTTCGGTTGTCAGCGGACTTGCCGATGATCAAAACGCGGAAGTTCTCCGGGTATTTTTTCTTCAGTGCGTTCAGGTCACTACGCATTTCCTTATAGGTATAGGTGGCATGATTCGTGGATACAATTGACTTTGCCTCTGCATACTCCGGGCAGCCCGGCCGGAATAATCCGGCGGCCAGCATGATCAGCAGGCAGCACTTCCATAACATTCTTTTTGTGTACGCAGTCATAATTTCCTCTCTTTCCTCTGTTCTTTCCTTTAGTATTTCATAAACAACGGCAGCAGTTTTGATGCTGTTTTATATACAGGCCCTTCCAGTTCCTTTACAGCTTTCTCCAGTTCCTTTCGGATGGGAATCCCCTGGGGGCAGTGCTGTTCACATTTCCCGCACTTAACACACTGGGATGCCGAAGTAGCATCATTTCTGATCAAAGTGCACATGATATAGTCTTTCTGCCCTTCAAATCTGCTGTCCGTATATTTCCTGTTCAATGCGGAAAATGTTCCCGGAATATCCACATGTCTGGGACAAGGCATACAGTAACGACAGCCGGTACAGGGCACCCTCATCCGGGCGTTGATTGCCGCCGCCACTTTTTTCAAAAACTCCTGATCCCCTTTTTTGAGAAAACCGGAGGCCGCAATCCTCAGGTTCTCCTGGCCGGCAGACCCGTCACCATGAATCCCCACTGGCAATCCGGGCACTTTGGATGCACTCTTTACATTCTCTTCCACCATAGCCAGGGAATTCATTCCGGAAAGAACACAGGTCACTTCCGGCTGGTCCCACAGCCACAAAAAGGCCCACTGTGCCGGTGTTCTCTTCACCGGGCAGGAATCAAACAGCTTTCTCGCCCCAGGCGGAAGGTTGTTCACAAGCCGTCCTCCCCGGAGAGGTTCCATTATAATGACCGGAATCCCTTTTTTTCCGGCATATTCCAAACCCGTTCTTCCTGCCTGGGTATCTTCATCCATATAGTTGTACTGGATCTGGCAGAAATCCCAGTCGTAAGCATCCAGGAGCCGGCAGAAAGCGTCGGAATTCCCATGATAGGAAAAGCCGATCTGGCGAATAGCCCCACTCTCCTTCTTGCCGCGGATCCAGTCGAGAATCCCGACTTCTGTCAGTCTCTCCCAGGTCTTCACATCGGTCAGCATGTGCATCAGATAGTAGTCCACATGGTCCGTGCGAAGTCTTTTCAGCTCTTCGGAAAAGTACCGGTCCAAATCCTCATATTTCTTAATCATATAGTGAGGCAGCTTGGTGGCAATATAAATCTGGTCACGAATACCGTTCTTTTCAAGGATCTTCCCCAGTGCCGCCTCGCTGCCGGGGTAGACATAAGCCGTATCGTAATAGTTCACGCCATGCCGGAAAGCCGTCATGATCTCCTCTTCGGCCTTATCAAAATCGATTCCCCGCAGCGTCTGTGTAAAGCGCATGCAGCCATATCCCAACACCGATATCTTATTACCATATCTATCCAATCGATATTTCATCGCTTTTTCCTTCCTATAAAAAACTTAGTTCTCTCAGCGTTCTGTACACACCGTCACAGCTGCAGTCAGGGGCTACACGGTCTGCTGCATCCCGCACAGCCGGCGGGGCATTTCCCATAGCAATTCCAACCCCTGCATAGCGGATCATATCCAGATCATTTTTTCCATCACCGAAGGCGATAGACTCATCTCTGCCAATCCCGTAATGGTTCAGGATTTCCGCCATGGCTGACACTTTCCCGCCATCCGCAGGGATAATGTCCACTGCGTCATCCCGCCATCTGGCAGTTCTGCATCCGCTGATTTCTTCCAGGAGAGCATTTTCCCTGTTCTCCCTGACAGCTGCCGTCATTTGATAAATGTCCCTCTTCAGAATATCCTTTTCATGCTCCAGAAGCTGAATTGGCTTCCCTGAAATTCTGGCATATTGCTCCAGAGCGCTGTTGCAGAAGGTCCATGCTGCCTCCACTGCCGTGGAGACCATCACCGGGATGTCAAGCATTGCTGCCCGGTCCAATACTTTTTTCACGGCTTCTTTATCCATGGGTCTGGAGTATAGCAGATCCCCTTTCCTGTCAAAGCACAGGGAACCGTTAAAGCACAGATATCCGTCAAATAATACATCCTGGAAGTCCGGTAATGTGTAGGGTGCCCGGCCGGTGGCCAGAAAAAGCCTGCAGCCTTTTTCCCGGAGCCGGAGCAGGGCCTGCCGGGTCAGGGGACGAAGCTTTCTGCTGCCAAATTCCAGAAGGGTCCCATCGATATCAAAAAATGCAATCTGGGGGAAAATCATCATCTTTTTGCACCTTGTAATAATAAAACCTGCATATTAATGATACCACATACGCACGCTGTCTGCACCCCCGTGAAAATTATTTATGTATTGAAATGGGATGTTTTAGGACAAAAAAAAAGGACTGTTCTCAGTCCAAAAAAGCATAAACCAATAGGAGCACCTCGGACATCATTCCTCGGTGCTCCTCAGCTGTGTTCAATTAACTTGTCCAATGGATTGTACCTCCTGATCAATTATTTTTCGTGTCCTACGAAATCCAAGTCTCAACCCATCTGTCATCTTCTCTGAAATCCGGCCTGCTTCTCTCTGTCGTGATCCTTCCTCATCCCTTCGCTTCGATCTCCAAATCTATAACAATCTTCTTACTGATTCTTACCCGCCTGCCAATCGTCCAGGCTACGAAGGAACTTCTGTCATACTACTCTCAAAAGCTGCCCTGAATCTCGATTCTGACCAATCTTCTCAACTATAAATCAAAACCCTATGAATTATCAACCTTCCCCCGGTTCCCACGTATTCTCTCATTATCCAAACTATACAGGGCTCTGCATCTGCAAGTAACGCCCCAACTATCTATACTGTCTCCGGCTGTCAAGTTGTAATTCGAAACTTATGTTTTCGGTGTACTGTACCTCCTCATTCATTATAGTTTCGATCAATAATTAATACTTCTGGTGGTCCGTACCTCCTTCCCCGCATATTTAAATTCTGAAAAACATATTTCAAAATCTATATCATGGACTTTGTCCGTCCTTTCTGATGTATCTGTATTATATAGTTTCTCCACGTATTTGTCAATACTTTTTTCTTGCTTTCCCCCATTTTATCTATCTTAAATAAAAAATACAGAATATTATTCGTTTTTATCGGATTAATCCACTATTTTTTCTGTTTTTATAATTATTTACGATTATTTTATCTGTTTTTAAAACAATTCTGTCAAATTATTCACTCAATATTGCGGAAAGGGCTGGTCTCCTGTTATTCTTTTCCTGGCTCAAAAGACTTTTATTCCCTGGCCCCGAATTGTTTCTTCAATTGCTTCCGGTCCCAAAGCTCCACACCGCTCTGAGAAGCAAGAATCTGCGCGTTTTTTGTAAAGAACCAGTTAGTGACCACTATGGCCCGGTCAGCCGCATAGTACTCTCTGGCTCCGATCACTTCCTGGACAGCCGCGACACCTACTGCCTTGGAATAGCGTTTTGCCTGTACCACTGTTTTCTCTTTTCTTTTCCTGAGAATCAGGTCTGCTCCGTAATCCGCGGTGGCACCGGTCTGTTTCACATGATAGCCCATTTTCCGAAAATGTACTGCCAGATAATTCTCAAAGGAAGTTCCCGACAGTTTATCCACTTTCTTTAAAGGCATCCTCATATAACGATCCCGGAAAAGATGCGCCACCAGCATTACCAGAATACCTGCACAGGCCAGGGCATACACAGCCGTTAACGGATAGCTCTTTTTCTGATATTGAATATAACCAAGATAGTAGCATAGCGCCGCCATGGGAAGAGCCAGGAACCAGAGCCGCTCTGCTATACGAATCACTCTCATGACACCATCTTAACAGACCATGAAAAGAACCGCAATTATTATCAGAAGGCAGGTTTTTACATTGACAGATATCCCGGGAAACTTTACAATTAAATTAGCAAAAAAGGCAATTGGGGAGGTTTGTGTTTTGTCAGGCAAGGATGCTTATCGTTTATCACAAGTGAATACTGCCGGTTATAAACGGATGAGAGACGGTCTGATGGCTCATGAGATCTACCCGCAATTCCCGGAACAGATCACAGATTTCCTGGTCCGGTCCTTTTTTAAAACCGGCAGGATGGTCAAAGACCAGGATGGCCGCATACAGCCCCGGGCTATGCTCCACGGCGATCTGCACAGCGCATCGATTCAGTGCAGCCGAAGGCATATCATCGTGTCAGACCCGGAATCTTCTTTCTTCGGACCTGCGGGCTATGATCTGGGCAGCATCCTGGCGGACCTGTTTTTCGCCTGGGCAGGAGGCAACGCTACGATTACAGGCAGGGAAGACCGGCTTAATTTCTGCGGTTGGTGTATGTGCGCCATCATGGAGATTGTCGACCTCTTCCGGCAGAAGTTTCTTGCCCTTTATGATGAAAAGAACAGCCCGTTTCTGTCTGATTATACCGATAGCCGTGACCAGTGCCTTTCCGTGATTTTTCTGGACGCCGCAAGTCGTGCCGGAGTGGAATGTCTGCGCCAGACGACAGAACCCCCACTCCACGAAGCGATCACCTCGATTGAAGATCCGGAAGCAAAAGCCCGCGCGGAATCCATTCTCCTTGCCTTTGGCCAGGAACTGATCCTTAACCGTGAAGATATGAATACTGCAGGAGATTATTATAACGCTATGGAAAATGCGATTCGAAATGTCGAGCCGAACAATGACATCCTCGGCCCGGAAAAAACAATTCTAGATTATGACACGGTGAATCTTGACGATTATAATCACTCTCTGGTGATCATTGACCAGACCAAACTGCCGTCGAGAATTGAAATCCTTTCCCTCACAGATCAGTCAGATATCTGGGATGCCATCTATGAACTGAAAGTGCGGGGAGCTCCCGCCATCGGTGTAGCAGCTGCCATCGGCATTTATCTGGCTGCCCGTGAGATTAAGACCGATGATTACGAAGAATACCTGGCGGCTTTTCGGAAGGCTTCCGATTACCTGAATTCCTCCCGGCCGACAGCAGTCAATCTGTCCTGGGCTCTGAAACGGATGGAGCAGATCGTCCTTGACAACAAAGACCTGACGACCGGTCAGATTACAGAGCTTCTCCATGATGAAGCTCTTGCCATCCGGGATGAAGATATTGAAGTGTGCCGGTCAATCGGCAAGTACGGATTGTCCCTTGTCAAGCCCGGGGACGGTCTTCTTACGCACTGTAATGCGGGACAGCTGGCTACCGTCAAGTACGGAACCGCCACTGCACCTATGTATCTCGGACATGAGCAGGGCTACAACTTTAAGATTTATTGTGACGAGACCCGGCCCCTGCTTCAGGGTGCAAGACTGACAAGCTTTGAACTTTCTTCCGCCGGCATGGATGTCACCGTACTCTGTGACAACATGTCCGCCTCCCTTATGAGAGAAGGCAGGGTCAATGCTGTCTTTGTTGGCTGTGACCGGGTAGCGGCCAACGGGGATGCCGCCAATAAGATCGGTACTTCCATGGTGGCCCTGGCTGCCAAACGCTACGGCATTCCGTTTTATGTGTGTGCCCCCACCTCCACGATCGACTGCAGCCTGTCCACAGGAGAAGAGATTGTCATCGAGCAGAGAAAGGGCAAAGAAGTCACCGATATGTGGTACAAACATCCTATGGCTCCTGAAGCTGTGAATGTATACAATCCCGCCTTTGACGTGACAGATGCGGATCTGATCACCGGAATCGTGACGGAATACGGCATTGCCTATCCACCTTACGAAGAATCGATTAAAGATATATTCCTTCGCAAGGAGATCCGCCACACGGTGGAAGGAATTGTCAAAGATATGGAATCTGAGTAGATTAAAAAAGAGACAGGAGGACTTCTATAGTCCTCCTATCTGTTTATCCGCCAGCCTGCGGGCAATTTATTTTTTAATACATTACCAGTCAGTTTTCCGAATCCCAGGGGATGGCCTTCTGCAAGAAGCAGATACCAATGGCTTTTGCCCTGGGATTTTTCGTCCACATTGAT
>CACXGS010000103.1 GCA_902767195.1 uncultured Lachnospiraceae bacterium
CCCAGCCGGACTTGAACCGGCGACCTACGCATTACGAATGCGTCGCTCTACCAACTGAGCCATGGAAGCCTGTCAGAAAACTGACTTGATTATTGTACACTACATTGACGGAAAAATCAATCCCGACTTTACAAAGTATTTCTAGGAGGATAAAAAAATGTTGGAGAAAATCAGAGAGATTGTCGCAGAACAGCTGAGTGTGGAAGAAGACGAGATCAATCTTGAGACATCGTTTCGTGATGACCTGGGAGCGGATTCCCTGGATCTTTATGAACTTTCAGAGCTGCTCAGGGAAGAATACGGCATTGAGATTCCGGAAGAGGAAGTCGGAAACCTTCTCACAGTAGGCGATGTCGTTGAATTTTTGAAGAAGCACGGTATTGAATAGAGTCCCGGATGGAACGATCCGGAAGGGCCTCTGCATCTCTTTGCGCGCCTGCCTTTCGTTTAAGATCACGACGGAAGGCAGAAGAATTCTGTGCCGGAGATAAAAAAAGTATTGAAATTCGATGGTTATCGTTTATAATAATAGAATGACTGTGCGATTTAACCAGAGTGTTTGATATATATAAAGGAGATAGAAAGGAGAGGCCTGATGGCAACAGATATTGGAATTGATCTGGGTACTGCGAGTATTCTTGTATATGTAAAGGGCAAAGGAGTGGTATTAAAAGAGCCATCCGTTGTCGCTTTTGATGTAGATACCAGAAAGATTAAGGCAATCGGAGAAGAAGCAAGACTGATGATCGGCCGTACTCCCGGTAATATCGTGGCGGTCCGTCCTCTTCGCCAGGGCGTGATCAGTGACTATTCTGTAACAGAGAAGATGCTGAAGTACTTTGTTCACAAGTCCGTAGGCAAGAGTCTGTTCGGCCGTAAGCCCAGGATTTCCGTCTGTGTTCCCAGTGGTGTGACGGAAGTCGAGAAGAAGGCGGTGGAGGATGCCACTTATGCTGCAGGAGCCAGGGATGTGAAGATCATCGAGGAACCCGTGGCAGCAGCGATCGGAGCGGGCATCGACATTTCCAAGCCCTGTGGCAACATGATCGTGGACATCGGAGGAGGAACCTCCGACATAGCGGTAATCTCCCTGGGAGGAACCGTAGTTTCTACATCGATTAAGGTGGCCGGTGACGATTTTGACGAAGCCATCGTCCGTTATATGCGAAAGAAACATAACCTGCTGATTGGTGACCGGACAGCAGAGGATATTAAGATACAGGTAGGAAGCGCCTATCCCAGGGCAGAAGAATCTGCCATTGAAGTCAGGGGAAGGAACCTTGTCACGGGACTGCCCAAGACAGTAACCGTAACATCCCAGGAGACCAGGGAGGCCTTGAGAGAGGCCACTGCCCAGATTGTGGAAGCAGTTCACAGTGTTCTTGAGAGGACACCGCCGGAACTGGCTGCAGACATATCCGACCGCGGTATTGTTTTGACCGGTGGAGGAAGCATGCTGCAGGGTCTGGAGCAGCTGATCGAGGAAAAGACCGGTATCACCACCATGACAGCCGATGATCCTATGACAGCGGTTGCGATTGGAACAGGACAGTTTATTGAATATCTGGGACGATAATGATCCCGGAGCCTGATCAGGAAGGATAGTATGGCACATTTAGAAGGATACATATCGCGTATCTGCTATCACAATGAGAATAACGGCTATACAGTACTTGAACTGGAAACAACCCACGGGGACGAGATCCTCGTGGGATATTTTCGTTTTGGAATCGATGAGGGAGAGTATTTGAGCGCGGAAACCGAGTTTGTGGAACACCCGGTTCATGGTCCTCAGTACTCTGTCCAGTCCTTCGAGATCCGCCAGCCCCAGGGCAAGGAAGCCATGGAGCGCTATCTGGGTTCCGGTGCCATCAAGGGAATCGGAGCAGCTCTGGCCGGACGGATCGTAAAGAAGTTTAAAGGGAATTCTTTTGACATCATAGAAAATGAGCCGGAACGGCTCGCAGAGGTGAAAGGAATCTCGCTGAAAAAGGCCATGGACATTGCGGTTCAGTTCCAGGAGAAGCAGGAGCTCAGACACGCTATGATGTTCCTGGCAGATTACGGGATATCCAGTCACATGGCTGTCAGGATCTATGAAGAATATGGCGGGGAAATGTATGAGATCATGAAGACGAACCCTTACCGCCTGGCTGAAGATATTTACGGTATCGGTTTTAAAGTGGCGGATTCCATCGCTGCCAGAGCGGGAATCGCACCGGATTCCGGTTTCCGGATCTGTGCGGCCATTCTTTATGCCCTGCAGCAGGGAGTCCTGGCCGGACATGTTTACCTTCCCAAAGAAAGACTGCTATATTATACCGGAGAGCTCCTTTCCATGGAGGAGGTCTTCGTGGAAGAGCATCTCATGGAGCTTCTTCTCGATAAGAAAATACAGATCTGGCCGGTAGATGATGTGGAGAGAGTCTACCTGTCTACTTTTTACTACATGGAACGCAATGTATCCCGTATGCTTGTGGAAAGAAATGTACATTTTTCTGTGGATGAGAAAGAGTTCGATCAGGTTTTGCGGGAACTGGAAGAAGAATCGGATATTGAGCTGGATCAGGCCCAGAAAGAGGCCGTATCCATAGCCCGTCAGCAGGGAATCGTGGTGCTGACAGGTGGCCCCGGTACAGGAAAGACCACCACGATCAATCTCATGCTGCGATGCTTTGAGCGGGATCATCTGGATATCCTGCTGGCGGCACCCACCGGAAGAGCCGCCAAACGCATGACAGAAGCCACAGG
>CACXGS010000104.1 GCA_902767195.1 uncultured Lachnospiraceae bacterium
GCAAATGCAGCTCTCTCCTTCAACTCTAAATATACCAACGGCTTTTCTACAGATAATAAACTGTATTACTCCCTTGAGAGCGGAAAGACCGGCGGCAAGCTGTATTCCGGATGCATCAAACGAGGCGGCCTGATGAAGACTGTGTCAAAGGGCGTCGTTGGCGGAAACTTTACCGGCAAAGTTACCAATTATTTTGATGAAGCTGCAAGATATCAGGTATTCAGCAAAGCATTCAAGAAAACTTCTGTAATTTACAAGAACGGAAAGCCCTTTACCGGATGGAACACCACCAACAAGAGCTTTGTCCGCGGTTATTATACCGACGGAAGAATCGATACTTCTGTAAATCACTGGAAGAAACACAAGAAAAAATGGTATTACCTTGAAAAAGGTGTAATCTATCATAATAAAAATGACAAAAAGGGTCCTTCCAAGAAAGCCCTGAAGACAACCGGTCTGAATTACTTCGGTCATACTGCAGCGCCAAAGGGCCTGAAATACAACTACTATCTGAAGTCAGACGGTTCTCTGGTCGCTGATGTATTCAGTGTTGATAAGAGCTGGTTAAAGAAGAATGTCCGGATCATGGTTAACCTCAAGGCCGGCGTAGATAATGTAACCTTTATGGGAGCCTACAAAGGCAAGTATTCTATTCCTTTAAAGACTGTAGTTACTACCTGTTCCGGAAGCTCAAGCATGCGTGCCAAGCTTGTGCGCGGCTACCACGGAAGAGGATGGTGGGGCTTAGGAAGAACAGGCCGCTCCAGAAAGAGAGACTTCATTTTCAAGAGCAGATACTATTATCGTAATGCCGTATCGATTCTGTACTCCGGATCACTCTTCCACTCTGCAAGATACCTGAAGCACAACAACCCGCACAGTCTTTCCACAAGTCCTTTCAATGCCATGGGCAAGAAAAACGTTACAACCAAATGTGTACGTCTCCAGCTTGTGAATACTAAGATTGTATGGAACCTCAGCAAAAAAGCCAAGAAGGCATCCGTTAAGTTTGTATCCAAGAAGGCTACTGACAAGAATGCCTGGCTGCCATTCGGAAATACAGAACTTTCCGATTCAACAGGTGTGAAATACTGGAAGAAGAACTACGATCCTTCCGGCAAGTTTTAATCAATCATTTTAAGTACAGAACAAAAGCCATGCAGACACCGCCTGCATGGCTTTTTTCATGATTATAAACACGACAGAATCTGTTTTTTGATGTTTAAGAACTCTTCGGTTAGATCAAAGTTCTCCGGTCGCCCGGCTCTGTCGGGAAGAACCATTTCCTCCCTGATCTTTCCCGGTTTCCCGGACAGGACATAAATCCGGTCAGAAAGTGTGATGGCCTCGTCTATATCATGGGTGATGAAGAGTGTGGACAGTCCGATCTTTCTCATCACATCCAGATACCAGCGATGCATGGCTTTGCGGGTAATGGAATCCAGCGCACTGAAAGGTTCGTCCAATAGTACAACTCCCCTGGAAGACAGGTAGGTCCGAAGAAGGGCAGCCCTCTGCCTCATCCCTCCGGATAACTGTACCGGGTACAGGTCCTGGGTCCCTTCCAGTCCGAATTCCTCAAAAAGGGGCGATGCCTGTTCCCTTGCTTCCTTCTTCTTCACCCCTCTGAGGATCAGAGGAAGACTCACGTTATCGATAATTTTCTTGTGCCGAAGGAGCATATCCTTCTGCAGCATGTAGCTGATTCTCCCCGGAGAACCGGTGATATCCTGAGATTCCAGATAGACCTGTCCACGGTCCGGGAGCGTCAGTCCCGCGATGGCATTAAAAAGAGTAGTTTTCCCTCCTCCGCTCGCACCGACAAGAGAGACCAGTTCTCCTTTTTTCAGTTCCACTTTGACATCCTCAATGATTATTCTTCCGTTATAGGACTTTGTTATGTTTTCCGTCCACAGAAGCGGGGAATTATTCCGGGAGATAGTCATTGGTAAATCCTGTTCCGGTCAGATCTTTCTCTGTCAGCTTCTTCTCATACAGCCAGCTGTAGAAGGCGTTCCAGCGATTCTCGTCAAAAACACCCCAGCGGTCGGCGTCGCTGATGTATTCTTTTGAAAGATATTCCTGACTCTTATAAACCAGTTCTTCCTGGCCTTTTAACGATCCTGTATTATCCCCCTCAATCAGATAGTCTGCTGCCTCTTTTGGATTCTCCACGGCATATTCATATCCTTTGCGGGTGGCTTCAAGAAATGCTTTTGTCTCATCCGGATGGTCTTTCAGATACTGATTATTGGCAATCAGCGTCGGTGTATAATAGTCAAACACAGGATCCAGATCCCGCAGATTCCAGTAATCCACCGGAACACCTTCCACTTCTGCGTTTACCCCGCTCCATCCGTAGAAAACCCAGACACAATCGGTCTGACCGGCCTTCAGGGCAGCTGGTTCATCCGTAAGATTATTGGGAATCTGTTTCACTTTGCTAAAATCACCGCCGTCTTCCGTTACAAGCTGTTCCAGCATGGCGAGCTCAACCGGCAACTGCCAGGTTGAATATCTTTTCCCTTCCATTCCTTTCGGACTGTCGATCCCGTCACCTTTGCGGGAAATGATCCCGGAAGTATTATGCTGAACCAGGGCAGCCACTGCCGTGATCTCCAGATCATTTACCAGGGCGGAGGCGGAAGTGTCCTGAGCGTCAACGGCAAACTGGGCCTGGCCGGAAGCACACATGGCCACAGCCCCGTCCTCCGGCGGCTGGACAATCTCCACCGAAAGCCCTGCTTCCTTATAATAGCCTAATGCCTGGGCAACATAGAGACCGGTGTGATTCGTGTTAGGTGTCCAGTCAAGGGAAACCGTAATCTTACTCTTTTCTTCTTTTTTGTCAGCCGGAGCGGTCCCGCCACATCCGGTCAGTCCTATGATCAAAGACATGACCAGTATTCCTGCTGTCAGTTTCTTACGATAGTCTTTTCTCATCGTCAGTATTCCTCCTAAAGTAATTATAATAAATAACTAATCTTTCAATCGCTCTCTCTCTGCTTTATACCAGGGCATTGACCAATCCCGAAGCAGATTAACAATCCCCATCAGAGCCAGGCTGATCACAATAATAAACAGAATCACGGCAAACATTTTATCAAAGGCATAGGCTTTTTTCACCCTTGTCATATAGACACCAAGACCCACAAAACCTCCCAGCCATTCTGATATGACCGCCGCTACAACAGCGTATGATGCGGAAACTTTCAATCCGGAGAAAAAGTAGGGGATTGCCTCCGGAAATTTAACATGACGAAAAATATCCATCTCAGAAGCCCCCATGGACCGCATCAGTGCAATGGCATCCTGATCCACGCTTCCAAAGCCTTCCAGCAGCCCGACTGTGATAGGAAAAAAGGTAGTAATGACCACCAGGGTAATCTTAGGCATCATTCCAAATCCCATCCAGAGAACCAGCAGAGGGGCAATCGCTATGGTGGGGATTGTCTGGGTAATGACCATCAAGGGATAAAAAGCCCGGTAAAGAAGGGGCACGCGATCCATCAATGTGGCAATAAAGAAAGCCAGCATCACACCAATCAGCAGTCCGTACACGGCTTCCAGGAGCGTAACTCCGGCGTGGCTGAGAATCATGATCCGGTCAGTAAAAAGGGCCCGGATCACATCCAGGGGGGAAGGCAGCATATAAGAAGGCACAATCCCCGTATCACTCAAAATCTCCCATATCAGGAGCACCAGCAGAAAAGTCACCAGGGCCGGAAGATTATTGATGATGCTTTGACACTTTCTTTTCAATGGTCAGCACTTCTCCTTCCGGTTTGTAAGCAATCTTTACATAGGTACTCATAGCCTCGCATCCGGCTTTTGCCGCGACAATCTGGCAATTTCTCACGATCTCCATAAGACCGTCATAATCTCCCTCAATGGTCGTCTCAAAAGGACCGACATAATAATTGTATCCGGTGGATTTGATGTAATCAATCACTTCATCCACGATACGAATCACTTCATTATCATCAGTTACTGTGGGCAGTACCTGGATCGCTACACTTGCATTCATAGAGTTCTCCTTTCCATATATTCAAAAAGCGCCTGCATAATGCAGGCGCTTCAATGACACTCCGATCCAAACGAACACTTCCTACGCTGGCATTATCCAAACAGGTTAAGGGGTCTAAGTCGATACTTACTCTCAGCACAGGGCTCCCCCGGTTCTATATATTATATTCAGATAATAAATCAAATTCCGGCAAAAATCAAGGCCTTTATCGTCCGCTTCCTCTTCCCGGCCCGATGAGGTCTCTAGAAATAAACCAGCTCCTCTTCCGGCATCTGGGCGGCTTCAATCCTCTGAGCATAGAGAACCGGGCCCTCGTCCTTATAATTATCATCATACTCTTTCCGGATCTGGGCAGTCAGCCGGATCCACATCTTATTCTTCACTGACTTTATGGTGGATGATTTGGCATGATTCATATGGCAGATATATCCGATAAACTGAATATCATCCGCGCAGCAGGTCATTGCATGCCGTCCCGGGACAAAAATCCCCTTTGGCATGCGGAGCGACTTAAACACTCTTACGGTCATCTCGATGGTCTTTCCGTCATACACCTCCGGTCTCTCCATGGCATCCACAAACCAGATCCCGTAATCCTCGTCTTCAAGATGGATCGTATCCCCTGTGATATCAAAGGGGAGTTCCTCCTCTTCCTCTCCCAGATCCTCAGGATTCAGCGCATCAAAAACCACCTGGGCCTGCCGGTTCACCGCCTTGATACTCCTTCTCCAGGTTCCCCGGGGAGAATCCTTGGTACAGCGGTTGATCACTACCAGCTCCGCCATCTTAAACATCTCCACAGCCAGAGATCTCATATTATTCATATACAGGTCAAATGTGGTGGCATCCATATTCATGATGGTCTGGAACACCCGCAGAGGCGTCTCATCCATGGCAGTGAAAAGATCTTCCAGAGACCACATCCCGTTATATTCGACAATAACCCTGTCCGGAAAATGCTCCACAATCTTGGCGTTCAGAAATTCTGCAGTGAAATCTTCCGGCTCTTCCACATACTCGATCTTGCAGCCGGTTCTCTGAAGAAGGTCGTCATCATACTCCTCCAGACCTTCCTCGCAGGCAATAATCAGTGTGCGCTGACCGTCATTAAAATAATCCTCTTCCAATGTCTCCTGGATAAAGGTCGTCTTTCCTCCCTCCAGAAATCCGAGAAACAGATAGACCGGAATCTCCATCGTACTCTTTTTACCAATCATACTCTTGTCCTCCAGCTACTCTGATCTTCTTAAATTTCTTCGAAAAATCAGAGTCCGAACAGGTCTTTCAGTTTGTCTTCTTTTAAATGGGCTCCAATCACGCAAATCCGTCCGGTATAATCGGATGATCC